>DASQCX010000169.1:0-4629 GCA_035634455.1 Burkholderiaceae bacterium | reverse complement strand
TAAAGGCGGGCGGCAGCCCCTCGTCGACCCAACTCACCTTCGCGCACAACCACTTCTACTACGGCCATGGCATGTCGATCGGCAGCGAGACGGACGCCGGCCTCAGCGGCATGGTAGTGACCGACCTCTCCATCGACGGCTACGACAGCCCGAACGGCAACGGCCTGCGCATCAAGTCGGACTCATCGCGTGGCGGAAGCGTGCAGAACGTGAGCTACAGCCAGATCTGCATGCGCAACCTGCGCCGGCCGCTCGTGTTCGATCCCTTCTACAGCAGCGCCACCGGAACCCTCTATCCGAACTTCAACGGCATCAAGTTGAGTGGCGTCCACTCCCTGGGCAGCGCGAAGTATGGAGGCGGGCTGATCTCCTTCGCGGGTTACGCCCTTCACGGGCAGAACAATCCCCTGGCGATCACGCTCGACAACGTCGTCTTCGACGGCAAGCAGCCGATCTTCGACGCCGGCCACAACGGCGGACCCGCCACGCTGCCCGCGAATACGCACTTCACCTTCGGGCCCGGTGCCGTGAGCTTCGCTTCGGCGATCTCGGCCTCGGCATCGAGCGACATCACCGTGACAGGCACGCCGGGGTCGTCGACTCCCGTCGATTGCAGCAACGCCTTTGTGCCCCTGAGTTCCGTTCTGGCGAGTTCCCCGATCTAGTCAAATGACCGCTGTAGGGTGGCGGATTCAACCGGTCGATGCAACACGCCATAGGCCGCCCAGGCCGAAGGAGTGCCGCAGATGAAACAGCGACCGCGGATCTACTACTCGGAGACTCAGAAGGCTCGGATGTGGGCACGTTGGAAGGAGCTCATGTAGCCCGCGTAGCCCAAAAGGAAAGGGCCTAGCCGAAGCTAAGCCCTTGAATTTGTTGGTGGAGATGAGGAGGATCGAACTCCTGACCTTCGCATTGCGAACGCGACGCTCTCCCAGCTGAGCTACACCCCCAACAGCCCGTTAGTATAACAGAGATTTAGGACGACCTCGGCGCGGGAGCCCGCCGGCAGCGCACCGCGGCAGGCGCCGGTCACAGCGGCAGGCCGACGTAGTTCTCGGCCAGCACCTGCCGCGCCGCCGGCGACGACAGGATGTAGGCCAGCTCGGCCTCCTGCATGCGTGCGCCGAAGGGCCCGCTCTCGGGCATGCGGTGCATCAGCGACGTGAACCACCAGGAGAAGCGCTCCGCCTTCCACACGCGGGCCAGCGCGCGGGCGGAGTAGCCGTCGAGGCCGGCGTCGTCCTTCTCGCCGTAGCGCGCCTCGAACGCCTCGCTCAGGTAGCCGACGTCCGAGGCCGCCAGGTTCAGGCCCTTGGCGCCCGTGGGCGGCACGATGTGCGCGGCGTCGCCTGCCAGGAACAGGCGGCCGAAGCGCATCGGCTCGGTGACGAAGCTGCGCAGCGGCGCGATGCTCTTCTCGATGGACGGGCCGTCGGCGAGGTCGCGCGCGACGTCGTCGGGCAGGCGCCGCCGCAGTTCCTCCCAGAAGCGCGCGTCCGACCAGTCGCCGACGCGCTCCTGCGTCGGCACCTGCAGGTAGTAGCGGCTGCGCGTCAGGCTGCGCTGGCTGCACAGCGCGAAGCCGCGCTCGTGGCGCGCGTAGATCAGCTCGTCGCGCACCGGCGGCACCTCGGCGAGCACGCCCAGCCAGCCGAACGGGTAGATCTTCTCGTAGGTCTGCAGCGCGGACGGCGGGACGCTCGCGCGGCAGACGCCGTGGAAGCCGTCGCAGCCGGCGATGAAGTCGCATTGCAGCTCGACGTCGCGCCCCTCGTGGCGGAAGCGCACGCTCGGCGACGGACCGTCGAAGCCGACCGGCGTCACGCCCTGCGCCTCGTAGAACGTCGTGCCGCCGGCGGCGGCGCGCGCCTCCATGAGGTCGCGCGTGACCTCGGTCTGGCCGTAGACCGTGACCGAGTGGCCGGTGAGCGCCTTGAAGTCGATGCGGTGCATCTGGCCCGCGAACGCGATCTCGGTGCCGTCGTGCACGAGGCCTTCCCGGCGCAGCCGCGCGTCCACGCCGACCTTGGCGAGCAGGTCGACGGTCGTGCGCTCCAGCACGCCGGCGCGGATGCGCGACAGCACGTAGTCGGCCGAGCGCTGCTCGACGATCACGTTGGCGATGCCGGCCTTGTCCAGCAACTGGCCGAGCAGCAGCCCGCTGGGGCCGGCGCCGATGATGGCGACCTGGGTGCGCATGGGGATGTCTCCTCGTTCCGTGTCGCGCACCGATGCGGCGCCGCGAATGACGCAAGCGTAGAGGCCGGAGGCGCGGCCCTCAATGCACGCGCCCGACTTTGGGTTGGATAATTCGAACATGCAATCTCCTCCTCCGGCGCCGCCGAAGCTCGAACGGCGCGTCCCGCTCCACCTGCCGACGTACCTGCTGTACGGGGAAAACGGCGCGCAGGCGCGCCCGGAGGTGCTGCACATCGAGTCCATCGCCTCGCGCAGCAGCTTGCACTCCTGGGAGATCAGGCCGCATCGCCACGAGACGCTGTTCCAGCTCCTGTTCGTCTCGCGCGGACAGGTCCACGCGACGCTGGACGGCCGCGCGACCACGCTGCGGGCGCCGGCGCTGGTGACGGTGCCGCCGCTGGCGCCGCACGGCTTCGCGTTCTCGCGCGACGTCGAGGGCGACGTCGTCACGCTGCTCGAATCGCACCTGCGCCGTATCGTCGCCGGCGAGCCCGCCCTGCTGCGCCACCTGCTCGCGCCGCGCTGCGAGCGCCTGGACGCCGCGCGGGCCGCGCGCGTGCGCGAGGCCCAGGCCGCGCTGCGGCGCGCGCATTCGGATCCGCACGAATGGCGCGCGCTGGCCGCCGACGCGGCGCTCGCCAGCCTGCTCGTGACGGCCGCCCGCGCGCTGCCGTCCGAGGGGCGCGGCGCGGACGCCTCGGAGCCGGGAGATGCGGCGTCGCGGCGGTCGCAGTCGCGCGCCGCGCAGCATGTCGCGGCCTTCCGCGACTGGATCGAGCAGCACTTCCGCGCGCAGCCGCGGATGTCCGCCTGCGCCGAGGCGCTGGGTATCACGCCGACGCAGCTCAACCGCGTCTGCCAGCAGGTACTGGGGCACTCGGCGCAGGCCGTCCTGCACACGCGGCTGCTGATGGAGGCCCAGCGCGACCTGCTGTACACCTCGATGAGCATCAAGCAGGTGGCGCTCGCCCTCGGCTTCTCGGACGCCGCCTACTTCACGCGATTCTTCGAGCGCGAGGCCGGCGTCACGCCGTCGGCCTGGCGCGCGCGGGAGCGCGCGAAGCCGGACGGCCGCGGCGCGTCCGCGCGCGGCTGATCAGCTGCCCGTCGCGCGCCGTCGCGTCCGGCGTCCTCGGCCTGGCGGGAAGTTCATCCAGGATGCCGGATCGCCGAGACGACGAGCCAGTGGAACGGCAGCGCCAGCAACGCCGTGCCCGCCACGCCGAAGCACCAGAGCAGGACGAACCAGGCCACGCGCTTCAGTCGTGCGTGGCGCCCACCGCGGTCGGCCTCGGCCTCCGCTACTCCTGCCACGCCGGGCGGGCGTTCGTCGTCAGCATCGCTTCGCGGGATCATCGCGTGCCTCATGTCGCCAGGAAGCCGTCCTTCAACGGCATGGGCTCCGGGACGTCGCGGCCGCAGAGCTCGAAGACAGAGCGCTCGATGCCGCGGGCGATCGCGTCCAGCGCCAGCGCGTTCGGCGCCAGCCCGAACGGGTCGGCGATCTCGTCGGCGATCGCCTCGAGGGCGATCAGCGTGTACGACAGGAATACGCACAGCAGCGGCGTGAAGAACTCCGTCGAGTCGACCAGGCCGAACGGCAGCAGCATGCAGTACGTGTAGACGGTGCGGTGCAGCAGGACGCTGTAGGCGAACGGGATCGGCGTCGAGGCGATGCGCTCGCAGCCGCCGATGGTCCGGCTGATCTCGTTGAACTGCGCGTCCAGCGTCCAGAAGCGGGCGTCCGACAGCGCGCCGGCGTCGTTGAGCTGCGTCATGCGGTCGCGCAGCATGTGCAGCACGGCGACCGGCTGGTAGTTCAGCCCGGACAGCTCCCGCGCACGCTCGGGACCGAGCAGGCGCACCATGTCCTCCTGCGCGTCCGTGCCGCGCAGCTCGTGCTTGAGGGCGTAGGCGCAGGCCACCAGCAGGTCGGCCACCAGCAGGCGCGTGGCGGGGTCCGGCAGGTAGCTCAGGGTCTGCGACATCATGGAGCGCGCGGCGATCAGCGCGTTGCCCCACAGGATGCGCCCCTCCCGGAAGCGGTCGTAGCTCGCCGTGTTGCGAAAGCCGATGAAGATCGCCAGCGTCAGGCCGAACAGCGTCAGCAGCGACGAGTTGAGCGGGATCTTCTCGCCGAAGATGCGCCCCTGCGTCACGACGGCCAGCGTGCTGACCAGCGCCATCAGCGCCAGCTGCGGAGCGATAGCCTGCAGGACAGACCCGTTCCACACGAACAGGAGCTGGAACCAGTTCTGCTTGGGCTTGACGATCATGGCGGGGTCGGGTTGGAGGCGTGCGTGACGGACGGCGGCGGCGCGGCCGCCCGGCCGGTGTCAGTGATAGCCGGCATCGCCCGCGCGCACCTTGCCGCGGAATACCCGGTACTGCATCGCGTTGTAGACCAGGATGACGGGCAGCACGATG
>DASQCX010000168.1:0-3506 GCA_035634455.1 Burkholderiaceae bacterium | reverse complement strand
CGCCCACGTAGCCCGCGGCGGTCTTGATGCCCTCGCCCGCTTGGCCCGCGTAGTCGCGCGCCCGGTGGGTGCCGTTCTCGACGGCCTGCCAGGCCTCGCTGCCCAGGTGCTCGAGTTCGCTGCTGCCCTTCTCGATGCCCTGCAGCGTCTCGGAGGCCAGGTGCTCGACGCCGTGCCAGGC
Source organism: Burkholderiaceae bacterium (assembly GCA_035634455.1). GTDB lineage: Bacteria > Pseudomonadota > Gammaproteobacteria > Burkholderiales > Burkholderiaceae_C > Scleromatobacter. Next base: position 3,325 of record DASQCX010000168.1, on the reverse strand, counting down.
GTCGACGGCGACGTCGCCCACGGCCTCGGCGCTGGCTTCGGCGGCATGCACGACGTCGCCGGCGATGCCCGCGACGTCCTCGGCGCCCGCCTTGATCGTGTTCCAGGCGGCCTCGCCGGCGTTCTCGACGCCCTGCACCACGCTGCCCACGCCGCTCCGCACCGCGGCGTAGGCGGCCATCGCGGCGCTGCCGACGTCGGCGATGCCGGTCTGGACCGCGCTGCCGATGTAGCTGGCGCCGTCCTCGACCGCGTTCAGCGCCTTCTCGCTGAACGAGACGGTGGCGCTGGCGCCTTCGGAGACGGCGTCGCTCACGCTCTGCATGGCGGCGCCGACGCCGTAGTCCTGCCCGCTCGAGCCGGCACGACCCGGCCCGACCCGCTCCTGCACCGTGGCGTACGGCGAGCTGATCGTGCTGGTGGAGGAAGTGACGGACGACATGGACGGACTCCTGGATTCGGATGGACGAATCGTAGAGAAGCCGCGGCCGCCCTAATCGGTGATCAGCGCCGGAAATGAAGGGCAATTCAGGGACTTTCCGGCAAGGAATTCCCTGCCTCGGCGTCCCCTCGACGGTCGCAGGCTCTCGCCAGCCGGTTGGACGTCGCCCTACTGGCGCTTATCCTGATGCCTCATCAGTTCGCGCAGCGCAGACTGCCGGGCAAGGGAGTCTTCGAATGAACGCTGGAGACGCACAACAGGGCAGCCGACTGCCCGCCGCCCCGGTCACCGAGTCCGCGGGCGGCGTCACCTTCCTCCTCAACCAGCCGGCCGACCGCCGGCAGCGCCGGCGCGCGGGCCTCGTGCTGCTCGTGTCGGTGCTGCTGTTCGGCGCGATGCTGCCCTTCGTGCGGATACCGCTGGGCTTCCTGCCGGCCTTCATCCCGATCTACGAGTCGGCGCTGCTGATCAACGACGCCGTTACCGCCGTCCTGCTGTTCGGCCAGTACCGCATCCTGCGATCGCGGGCGCTGATGGTGCTGGCCTGCGCCTACCTGTTCACGGCGTTGATGACGGTCGCGCACGCGCTGAGCTATCCCGGCGTGTTCTCCGCCGGCGGTCTGCTGGGCGCCGGCCGCCAGACGACCGCCGCGCTGTACATGTTCTGGCACGCCGGCTTCCCGCTGTTCGTGATCGCGTACGCGGTGCTCAAGCGGCGGGAGGGGCATGGCGCCGGTGCGGCCGCCGCCAACGAGGCGTCCTGGCTCGCGCCGTCGCATCCGCGCGACCGCCTCGCGCTGGCCTTTCCGGGCGCCACCGTGGCGCTGGCGGCGCTGCTGACGCTCTATGCCACGGTGGGCCAGCAGTGGCTGCCGAACTTCCTCTATCCCGACCATTTCGGCATCGCGCTGACGCTCAGCGCCGCCGCGGTCGGGGCGCTGAGCCTGTGCGGGGTGGCCGCGCTGTGGCGCCATCGGCCGCACTCGGTGCTGGACCTGTGGCTGAGCGTGTCGCTGACCGCCTGGTCGTTCGATGTCGCGCTGTCGTCGCTGTTCAACGCCGCGCGCTTCGATTTCGGCTTCTACGCCGGGCGCGTCTACGGCTTGCTGGCGGGCAGCACGGTGCTGATCGAGCTGCTGCTGGAGAACGGCGCGCTCTACGCCCGGCTGGTGCGCGTGCACCAGAACGACCGCCGCCAGGCCGCCGCCCTGCGCCTGGCGCGTGACGAGGCGCGCGCCGCGGACCAGGCCAAGGGGCTGTTCCTGGCCAACATGAGCCACGAGATCCGCACGCCGATGAACGCGGTCATCGGCCTGACGACGATGGTGCTGCAGACCCGGCTGGACGAGACGCAGCGCGACTACCTGGGCAAGGTGCAGACGTCCTCCAAGGCCTTGTTGACGCTGCTCAACGACATCCTCGACTACTCCAAGATCGAGGCCGGCAAGGTGGTGCTCGAGGCTGAGGAATTCAGCCCGGAGGAGACGATCGAGAACGTGGGCAACCTGTTCTCCGCCAGGGTCGAGGAAGCCGGCCTGGACCTGCTGTTCGAGATCGACCGCCACATGCCGCCGCGTCTGGTCGGCGACGCGCTGCGGCTCACGCAGGTCCTGAACAACCTCGTCGGCAACGCGATCAAGTTCACGTCGGTCGGCGAGGTCGTGATCGGCGCACGGATGGTCTCGCGCGTCGACGACCAGGTCGAGCTGGCGTTCTCCGTGCGGGATACCGGCATCGGCGTCACGCCGGAACAGGCCGAGCGCCTGTTCAACGTGTTCCAGCAGGCCGAGCGCTCCACCGCCCGCAAGTACGGCGGCACCGGCCTGGGCCTGGCCATCTGCAAGCGGCTGGTCGAGCTGATGGGCGGCCGCATCGAGGTCGCGCCCGCGCCGGGCGGCGGCAGCATCTTCGGCTTCACCTGCAAGTTCGCCGTCGCGCGCGGCGCCGCCGAGCGCATCGACCTGCACCGCATCCGCGGCATGCGCACGCTGGTGGTGGACGCCCAGCCCACCGAGCGCCTGATCCTGCAGCAGATGCTCCAGAGCTGGCGCTTCCAGGTGGGCACCGCCTCGTTCCCCGACGACGCCCTGCACAAGCTGCGCCGCGCCGATCCGAGCGCGCCGCACGAGCTGATGCTGCTGGACTGGAAGACCGGCGACCTCGAACTGCTGCTGGACGCGCGCCGCACCGTCGAGGCGCACCGCAGCCGGCCCGGCGAGGCCCCGCTGTCGGTGATCGCGCTGACCTCGCTGGCGGCGCGCGAGCGCGTGGCCGAATCGCTCAAGGGCCTGCAGGGCGTGGAGATCGTCGCCAAGCCGGTGACGCCGTCGCGCCTGTTCGAGACCGTGGTGCGCCTGCAGCACGGCGAGGCGCTGCCGGCGCGCGCGAGCGAACCGCGCTTCGACCTCGCCGAGGCGATGCGCCCGATCCGCGGCGCCCGGGTGCTGCTGGCCGAGGACAACCCGGTCAACCAGCAGGTGGCGCTGGCCTTCCTGCAGGCCGGAGGACTGGATGTCACGCTCGCCGAGAACGGCCTCGATGCGGTCGAATGGGTCAAGAAGGCACGCTTCGACGTCGTGCTGATGGACATGCAGATGCCCGACATGGACGGCACGCAGGCCACGCGCCTGATCCGCAAGCTGCCCCGTTGCGCGAACCTGCCCATCATCGCGATGACGGCCGCGGCGATGGACGCCGACCGCCAGGAATGCCTGGCCGCCGGCATGAACGCGCACGTGGCCAAGCCGATCGACGCCGAGAAGCTGGTGCGGACGCTGCTGGAATGGGTGTCCGCCAGCGGTCGACGCGTCGACCGGCCGGCGGGCTAAGGCGACTGGCGCACCACCAGCCAGACGAAGCCGGCGCCGCAGCACGTGAGCGCGAT
>DASQCX010000167.1:0-2009 GCA_035634455.1 Burkholderiaceae bacterium | reverse complement strand
GGGCCGAGTTGCCGCCGAGCGTGGCCAGCGTGAAGCTCCAGCGCAGGCCCGGGTGCTTGGACTGCGAGTTCTCCACCCGGGTGACCAGGTTGTCGATGTCGGCGGACGACTGGCCGGCCTCGATGTCGAAGTCGATGCCTGCGAGGCTGGACGACGCGTAGCGATTGACGAAGGTCTCGAAGTCGGCGTCGCTCGCGCAGGTGAACGACCCCGCGGCGCCGCCGGTGGAGATGATGTACTTCGTGCCGGCGCTGACGAAGTTCTGCACGTTGGCCGAGGCCACCGCGGAGGCCTGCAGGCCGCCCCAGTTCTCGCTGCCGCAGGCGCCGGTGGCGAAGGCCCAGGTGATCTCCTTGAGCTTGGCCGGCTTGACGCTGAGCACCGGCGACAGCGTGCCCGTCACCGCCGTCGAGATGACGTTGGTGTTCCAGTTCATGCTGACCGTGATGTCCTTGTACGGGCCGTAGGTGACCGAGCCGGGCGCCGGGGCCGGCGTGGGGCTCGGCGGAGGCGGCGTCGGGGTGGGCGGCGGCGGGGGAGTCGGCGTCGGCGGGGGCGGCGGCGTGGTCGAGCAGCCGCTGGACAGCGTCCAGGGCTGGCCGCTGCCGGCGCCGCCGTTGTTGTTCACAGGTTCCTGGCCCTGCGTCCACCAGTTGGCGGTGTAGGTCTTGGACTGGTCGACGACCACGGCGCCGGCCGTGTAGGCGGTGGTCGAGTTCCAGGCGGAACAGTTGGGCGGGTTGGCGGCCATCGCGGCCGCGGGAACCGTCGATGCGACCGCCGCCGAGAGGGCGGCCAGCATCTTCAGCTTCTTCTGCTGGGCTTCGTTCGTGGACATGCTCTGTTTCTCCTGCTTTCGGGCTGGGGGGCGTCTCCTTGCAGTCGGGACGCCGGCTTCGATCCGCGGGAAGGTCGCAGCGAGTGGTCGGGATGTCGGGAGCGCCGGCGACTAGCCTCTTTCGGATCGGGAGGCAGCGTAAGCCTTGGTCATGAAATCGACATGGTGGATAACCACTAAAAGACCAGTTGATTCACGAAATAACTGATCAATATGTTCATGCGCGGCGCGAAGCCGGTTTCGCCGAGGTCTGGCTGTCGAGCTGGAACCACGCGAATTCACGGAACACTCGGCCATTCCTGGGTGAGACAGAAGCTTTCACCGGTGCATCGCAGCATTTGATGGGCAATCTGCGCGGTGCTTGCAGGAGTTCCTTGTGGTTCTGTCCAGTTCGAAAACTGGTAATACTTAACAGTTCCAGATGGACTGCTTGAATATCGGTCAATACCGAAAATAGGGTATCGATACCCGGACGTGGAGGAAAGGCCGCGACCTCCCGGTCGCGGCCTTTTCGAAGCGGGGCGCGTGCCCCGGCTACTTCACGAAGTCGTTGAGCTGGATGATCGGCAGCAGCACCGACAGCACGATCACGAGCACGACGGCGCCCATCGCGACGATCAGCAGCGGCTCCAGCAGCGTGGCCAGCGCGAACGCGCGGCGCTGCACCTCGTTGGCGAGCTGGCGCGCGGCGCGATCGAGCATCACGGGCAACTGGCCGGTCTGCTCGCCCAGGCGGGCGAACATGGCCAGCAGGCCTGGGAAGCGCTTGTGCGCGGCCAGGGCCGACGCCAGCGGCGCGCCTTCGCGCACCTGCACCAGCGCGTCCATCGCGTCGGCGCGCAGCGCGTGGTTGCCCAGCGTCTCGGCGGCCGCCTGCAACGCCTTCAGGATCGGCACGCCGGCGCCCGCGAGCATCGCCAGCGTGCCCGCGAAGCGCGCCGCGTTGTAGCCGCGCGCGAGGCGCCCGGCCAGCGGCAGCGTCAGGAAGGTGGCGTCGAAGCGCAGCCGGAACGCGGGCTGGCGCAAGGCCGCGCTGAACAGGATGCCGCCGGCGACCAGCACCGCGGCGCCCAGCAGGCCCCACTGGCGCACGAAGGCGCTGATGGCCAGCATCATCGAGGTCAGGAAGGGCAGCGCGTGCTTGCTGCTGGCGAACACCGAGGCCACCTGC
>DASQCX010000166.1:0-4362 GCA_035634455.1 Burkholderiaceae bacterium | reverse complement strand
CCCGATGGAAGACAAGGTCTACCGGCATCCGACCTTCTACGAGCTGCCGCCCGAAGTCAACCACATGTGAGGAACGCCCCGATGAACATCGCCGCCCCGTCGAAGTCCGTCGAGCCGGGCACCGTCACGACCGAGTCGATCCGCCTCGAGCCGACGCCCGCCCAGGCCTACCTGCTGCGCATCGCCGACACCTGCCTCATCCACGCGCAGCGCCTCGCCGAATGGAGCGGCCACGCGCCGATCCTCGAGGAGGACATCGCCCTCACCAACCTCGCGCTGGACCTGATCGGCCAGGCGCGCGCGCTGCTCACGCACGTCGGCGCGCAGACCGGCTTCGACGAGGACCAGCTCGCGTTCCTGCGCAACGAGCGCGACTTCCGCAACTTCACGCTCGCCGAGCTGCCGGGCCGCCGTGCCGGCCGCGACTTCGCCGACGCCGTCCTGCGCAACTTCCTGCTGTCCGCGTGGATGAACCTGATGTGGGCCAGGCTGGAGCAGTCCGGTGACGCCGAGGTCGCGGCCATCGCCGGCCAGGCCGTCAAGGAATCGCGCTACCACGTGGCCCACGCGGCCGACTGGGTCGTGCGCCTGGGCGACGGCAGCGACGAATCGATGCGCCGCATGCGCCAGGCCGTGGCCCGGCTGTGGCCCTACACCGCGGAGCTGTTCGAGACCGACGACGTCGACAGCGCCGCCGCCGAGGCCGGCCTGGGCCCGATGCGCGCCGCGCTGCGCGTGGACTGGCAGGCCATCGTCGAGCCGGTGTTCGCGGACGCCGGCCTGCAGGTCCCGGCCGCCGGCGCGTTCCGCTCCACCGGCTCGCGCGGCGTGCACAGCGAGCACATGGGCTACCTGCTGGCCGAGATGCAGACGCTGCAGCGCTCGTTCCCGGGCGGCGTGTGGTGAGCGCGATGACCGCGCACGACGCCGCCGTCTCCGCACGCGTCGCGCAGGCGTGGGACGTGCTGCACGGCGTGCTCGATCCCGAGGTGCCGGCGATCTCGGTGACCGACCTCGGCATCGTGCGCGACGTGATCGAGCACGGCGACGCGCTGGAGGTGGTCGTCACGCCGACCTACTCCGGCTGCCCCGCGACCGAGGTCATCGAGCAGGCGATCGCCGACGCGCTCGTCGCCGCCGGCCTCGGCCCCGCGCGCGTGACGCAGCGGCGCGCGCCCGCGTGGACGACCGACTGGATCACGCCCGAAGGCCGCGAGAAGCTGCGCGCCTACGGCATCGCGCCGCCGGGTTCCTGCGCCGGCGAGGCGGCCGCGGCCAACGTGCAGCCCATTCGCCTGATGGCGCGCGATGTCGCCTGCCCGCGCTGCGGCAGCGCGCAGACCGAGCGGCTGTCCGCCTTCGGCTCGACCGCGTGCAAGTCGCTGTACCGCTGCATCGCGTGCCGCGAACCCTTCGAACACTTCAAGCCCATCTGATCATGGCTGTCGACACCCATTTCCACCCGCTGAAGGTGCGCTCCGTGCGCCCCGAGACCGACGAGGCGATGGTCGTCTCGTTCGACATCCCCGAGGGCCTGAGCGAGCGCTTCCGCTTCACGCAGGGCCAGTACCTGACGCTGCGCCAGCGCATCGGCGGCGAGGAGGTGCGGCGCTCGTACTCGATCTGCGCCGGCGTCGACGACGGCGAGCTGCGCGTGGGCGTGCGGCGCGTGCGCGGCGGCCGCTTCTCGAACTGGCTGGCCGAGAACCTGCGCGCCGGCGACACCATCGACGTCATGCCGCCGCAGGGCCGCTTCTTCGTGCCGATCGACGCGGGCGCGGCGCGCAACTACCTGTGCGTGGCCGGCGGCAGCGGCATCACGCCGATGATCTCCATCATGCGCACGGTGCTGGCCAACGAGCCGGGCAGCCGCGTCACGCTGGTGTACGGCAACCGCCGCGCGGCGTCGACGATGTTCAAGGAGGAGCTGGAAGACCTCAAGAACAGGTACGTCACCCGGGTATCGCTGCACCACGTGTTCTCCGAGGAGCGCGTCGACTCGCCGCTGAACCAGGGCGTGCTCGACCGCGCCAAGCTGGGCGAGTTCCTGCGGCACCTGATCGCCGCCGACCGCATCGACCACGCCTTCATCTGCGGCCCGTTCATGATGAACGACGAGGCCGAGATCGCGCTGCTGGCCGCGGGCGTGGCGGCGGAGCGCATCCACGTCGAGCGCTTCGGCGTGCCCATCCCGGCCGACACGGGCATGGGCGTGCAGGCCGCGCCTGTGCAGTCGCCCGCGCCCGGCGACGCCGCGGACTGCCGCGTGACGGTGGTGCGCGACGGGGTCACGCACCAGCTCGACTACCACGAAGCCGACATCAACCTGCTCGACGCCTGCGCCGGCGCGGGCCTGGACGTGCCGTACTCGTGCAAGTCCGGCGTCTGCGGCACCTGCCGCGCGCATCTGGACTCGGGCGAGGTGCGCATGACGCGCAACTACGCGCTCGAGAAGCGCGACCTCGACGCCGGCTTCATCCTCACCTGCCAGGCGCATCCGACGACGCCCGAGGTGAGGATCTCCTTCGACCATCGTTGATGGATCATTGAGAATACGATCAGATGGCCCGAACCCGCTCCGCGACCTACGACGACCAGCGCGACGCGATCCTCTCGCGCGCCGCGGCGCTGTTCGCCGACCAGGGCTACACCGCGACGTCGATGAACGACATCGCGGCGGCGTGCGGCGTCTCCAAGGCCGGGCTGTACCACTACTGGCGCGACAAGCGCGAGCTGCTGTTCCAGATCACCGCGGGCCATGTCGCCCGGCTGGAGCAGTTCGTCGCCGAGGTGGTCGCCGAGACCCGCGACGCCGACGCCGAGGCCCGGCTGCGCGCGCTGATCCTGCGCTTCGTGCGCGAGTACGCCGACGCGCAGAACGAGCACCGCGTGCTGACCGAGGACGTGCGCTTCCTCGAGCCCGACGAGCGCCGCCAGGTGCAGGAGCCGCAGCGCCGCGTCGTCGCGGCCTTCGCCGACGCGATCGCCGCGGTGCGACCGAACCTGGCGCGCAACGAGCTGGACCGGCCGCTCGCGATGCTGCTGTTCGGCATGATCAACTGGATGTTCACGTGGCTGCGCCCCGACGGCAGCCTCAACCACGAGCAGATGGCGCCGCTCGTGGCCGACCTGTTCTTCGGCGGCCTGGCCGCGGTGCGCAAGCCCCGCGGCGCGGCGCGCCGGGACGCCGCCGTTCCTTCCCTCACCGACTGACAGCCTGCTTGTGGAGACGATCGAGATGAACATGAAGAACCGCTTCCCGTTCCGTGCCCTGGTGGCCGCCGCGTTCGCGCTGGCCGCCGGCGGCGCGCTGGCCGACATCAACGTCGGCGTCACGCTGTCGGCCACCGGCCCGGCCGCGTCGCTGGGCATCCCCGAGAAGAACACGATCGCGCTGCTGCCGCAGACCATAGGCGGCCAGAAGGTGCACTACATCGTGCTGGACGACGGCTCCGACACCACCAAGGCCGTCAGCAACACGCGCAAGCTGATCACCGAGGACAAGGTCGACATCGTCCTGGGCTCCACCGTCACGCCCAACTCGTTGGCGATGATCGACGTCGTCTCCGAGGCGCAGGTGCCGATGATCTCGATGGCCGCGTCGGCCAAGATCGTCGATCCGGTCGACGCCAAGCGGCGCTGGGTGTTCAAGACGCCGCAGAACGACATCCAGATGTCGCTGGCGATCGCCTCGCACATGCGCGACCACGGCGTGAAGACGGTCGGCTACATCGGCTTCGCCGACGCGTACGGCGAGGGCTGGTACAACGAGTTCTCGAAGGCGGCGGCGCTCAAGGGCATCACCGTCGTCGCCAACGAGCGCTTCGCGCGCAACGACTCCTCGGTCACCGCGCAGGTGCTCAAGCTGCAGGCCGCGCGGCCCGACGCCATCCTGATCGGCGGCTCCGGCACGCCGGCCGCGCTGCCGCAGATCACGCTCAAGGAGCGCGGCTACGCCGGGCTGATCTACCAGACTCACGGCGTCGCCAACGCCGACTTCCTGCGCGTGGGCGGCAAGAACGTCGAGGGCACCTACCTGCCGGCCGGCCCGGTGCTGGTGGCGCGCCAGCTGCCCGTCGGCAACGCGGTGCGCACGTCGGCGATCGAGTACGTGACGAAATACGAGGCGGCGTACGGCAAGGACAGCGTGTCGACCTTCGGCGGCCACGCCTGGGACGCCGGCCAGCTGATGGCCGCGGCCGTGCCGGTGGCGCTGAAGAAGGCGCAGCCGGGCACGCCCGAGTTCCGCGCCGCGCTGCGCGACGCGCTGGAGAGCGTGAAGAACGTCGCCGGCGCGCACGGCATCTACAACATGAGCCCGACCGACCACCTCGGCCTCGACCAGCGCGCCCGCGTGATGGT
>DASQCX010000165.1:0-1693 GCA_035634455.1 Burkholderiaceae bacterium | reverse complement strand
GAGAGCACGGCCGTCGCGTACAGGTCGCGATCGATCACCTCTTGCTGGATCTTCGGATCGAGCGCGCCCGACATGCCGTTGCACGTGGTGCACGCGAACGCGACGATGCCGAAGCCCAGCTTCTCCAGCTCGGGCAGCAGCTTCGCTTCCTCGAGATAGAGCTGCACGGCCTTCGAGCCCGGCGCCAGCGACGACTTCACCCACGGCTTGCGCACCAGCCCGCGCGCGTTCGCGTTGCGCGCGAGCAGGCCCGCGGCGATCACGTTGCGCGGGTTGCTGGTGTTGGTGCAGCTGGTGATGGCCGCGATGATGACGGCGCCGTCGGGCATCTGGCCCGGCGTCTCCGTCCACTGGCCGGCGATGCCGCGCGCGGCGAGGTCGCTGGTCGGCAGACGCTTGTGCGGGTTGGACGGGCCGGCCATGTTGCGCACGACGCCGGACAGGTCGAAGCGCAGCGTGCGCTCGTACTCCGCCGTCTTCAGCGCGTCGGCCCACAGGCCCGCCTGCTTCGCGTAGGTCTCGACCAGCTTCACCTGCTCGGCGTCGCGGCCGGTGAGCGTCAAGTAGGCGATGGTCTGCTCGTCGATGAAAAACATCGCGGCCGTGGCGCCGAACTCCGGCGTCATGTTGGAGATGGTGGCGCGGTCGCCCAGCGTCAGCGCGGACGCGCCCGCGCCGAAGAACTCGATGTAGGCGCCGACCACCTTCTCCTTGCGCAGGAACTCGGTGATCGCCAGCACGATGTCGGTGGCCGTGATGCCCGGCTGCGGCTTGCCGGCGAGCTCGACGCCGACGATGTCCGGCAGCCGCATCCACGACGCGCGCCCCAGCATCACGTTCTCTGCCTCGAGGCCGCCGACGCCGATCGCGATCACGCCCAGCGCGTCGACGTGCGGCGTGTGCGAGTCGGTACCCACCAGCGTATCCGGGAACGCGACGCCGTCCTTGGCGTGCACCACCGGCGACATCCGCTCCAGGTTGATCTGGTGCATGATCCCGTTGCCCGGCGGGATGACCTCGACGTTGCGGAACGCCTTCTTCGTCCACTCGATGAAGTGGAAGCGGTCCTCGTTGCGGCGGTCTTCAACCGCGCGGTTCTTCGCGAACGCGTCCGGGTCGAAGCCGGCGAACTCCACCGCCAGCGAGTGGTCGACGATCAGCTGCGTCTGCACCACCGGGTTCACCTTCGCCGGATCGCCGCCCATGTCGGCGATGGCGTCGCGCAGGCCGGCCAGGTCGACGAGCGCGGTCTGGCCCAGGATGTCGTGGCAGACCACGCGCGCCGGGAACCACGGGAAGTCGCGGTCGCGGCGGCGCTCGACGAGCTGGCGCAGCGATTCCGTGAGCAGGGCCGGGTCGCACCGGCGCACCAGGTTCTCGGCGTGCACGCGCGAGGTGTAGGGCAGCTTGTCCCACGCGCCGGGCCGGATCGCGTCGACGGCGGCGCGCGCGTCGAAGTAGTCGAGCGTCGTGCCCGGGAGGTTCTTGCGGAAGGCGGAGTTCATGGCGGGCTTCGCCGGGCGCGCCGGCGACCTCGGTTGTCTTACTTGCGGTCCTTGAGCGCGACGAACGGCTGGTCCTCCGGACCGGTGTAGTTCGCGCTCGGGCGGATGATCTTGTTGTCGATGCGCTGCTCGATGGCGTGCGCCGCCCAGCCGCTGGTGCGCGAGATCACGAACAGCGGCGTGAACAT
>DASQCX010000164.1:0-1512 GCA_035634455.1 Burkholderiaceae bacterium | reverse complement strand
GGGTCAGCGCTTACCCCGCTGCATCCACACAAGCAGCCAGCCGACCGTGCCGGCCCCGATGGTGAGCGCCGCGAGCCGTAGCGGCGCCGATGGCCTGGCCGCGCTGGCGAGCGCCAGCGCGGCGAGCAGGACGTTGACCGCGAAGACGCGCGCGATGACTTGCGGCACCGACCATCCGCGCGCCGTTGCGAGCTGATAGAAATGACTGCGATGCGCCCTGGTGACGTTATCGCCCAGCGCCGCCCGCTGGAGCAGCGTGATGGTGGCATCGGCGAGGTAGTAGAGCGGCAGCAGCAACGCCGCGACCGCGTAGCCGCGACCGGCGAGCACGACCATCAGCCAGAACAGCAACAACCCGATCGGCAGACTGCCGACGTCGCCGAGAAACAGCTTGGCGACCGGCCGGTTGAACGGCGCGAAGCCAACGATCGCGCCAAGCAACGCCAGCGCGACCACGAGCCCCGACGGCGGCAGCGCTCCCATCAGCGCCAGAAGCGCGGCGCCTGCGGTGATCGGGACGACCTCGGCGACCGTCATCCAATCGATGCCATCCATGAAATTGGTGAGGTTGACCGCCCACACGCCGGCGACAACCAGCACGGCGCGCTCGGCGATCAGCGGTACGGCCGGTACAATTCGCAGATCGCCGGGAAGCGCAGTGACCACCGCCGCGACAGCGAGGAACTGCATCACGAGCCGCGGCAGCGGCGGCGTGCTGGTCACGTCATCGACCGCGCCGACCACGGCCAGCAACACCGCCGCCGCCAGCACCGGCGCGATCTCGGCAAGATCAATTCCGGGACGTTGAATGATCGCAAGGCCGACTGCGAGAAGTGTTGCAATCATGACCGCGATGCCGCCGCCCTGCGGGGTCGGCACGACGTGCGAGGAACGCGCGTTCGGGCGCGCCAGCGCATAGCGCGCCAGCAGCGGCCGCAGCACTATGATCAGGGCCGCGCTCGCGGCCGCGGCGGTCGCGATCGTGCCGAGCGCCGCCAGCACGCGCCATGCATCGGCGCGATTCATGCGGGCCCCATTATCGACGATGCCGGCGCGCCAAGCCGCCGGTAGAGATCAGCCGTTGCGCGCCCGATCGCGTCGGCTGAAAAGCGTTCGACCGCCAGCGCCCGGGCTGCCGCACCGTAGCGCGCACGCAAGTCCGGTGACGCGGCCAGCGTTGCGATCGCCTGCGCGAGCGCAGCCGGGTCGCCGGTCGGAACCACCAAGCCGGTATCGGGCCGCACCACTTCCCGGCATCCTGGCACGTCGGTTGCGACCATCGGACGCCCGCAGGCCGCGGCTTCGATCAGGCTCTTGGGCAGGCCTTCGCGCCGCGACGGCAACACCGCGATATGCGCGCGCGCCCACACGGTCGCGATGTCGTCAACGTAGCCGAGCAGCGTGATCCCGGCCTCATGCGACCAGGTCGCGACCTCCTGCGCCGATACGGAGGCGGGATTAGCTGGGTCAGGGGTGCCCGCGATCAGCAATTCGACCGGCAGACCCTTGGCG
>DASQCX010000163.1:0-2359 GCA_035634455.1 Burkholderiaceae bacterium | reverse complement strand
AGTCGCCCCGGGAGGTCGAACGGTGGCTCGCCACCTCCGGAGGTGACATTCGGCCTCGGTGAAGGGCCGACCGCGCAGGCGCCATACGCTGCAGCGCTCTCCACCGTGTGCATGGTGCTCGCGGCCGGCGCGGCGATCGGGCGTTGCGGCCCTCTTCGGCATCAACCCATCGGTGGCGGCGCGGCGCCGAAGTCGCTCTGCGTCCACCACCGGCCGCCCATGGCGACGAAGAGCTGGGCCGTATCCTGATAGCGCTGCGCCTCGGCATTGACGTAGGCCAGCCGCGCCTGCTGCGCGAGACGCTGGGCCTCGATCAGGAGCAGGACGTCGGATTTGCCCGCCTGGTAGCTGATCTGCTGCAGCGCCAGCGAGTTGGACGCGACGTCGAGGGCGTGGCGCGCGGCCGCGACCAGGTCGGCGTCGTGTGCCAGCGCCTGCAGCGTGTCGGCGACCTGCCCGAACGCCTGCAGGACGGTCTGCTGGTACGTGGCGAGGGCGCCGCGGAAGTTGTCGACGGCGCCCCGCTTCTGCGCCTCCAGGGCGCCGCCGTGGAAGATCGGCGCCGTGATACCCGACGCGAGCTGCCACATCTCGCTCGTCACCGTGGACATGCCGCTCGTCATGAAGGTCTCGAATCCCAGCGAGGCCGAGAGCGTGATGGAGGGATACAGCTGGGCCGTGGCGACGCCGATGGCCGCGCTGGCGGCGTGCAGGCTGGCCTCCGACGCGAGGATGTCGGGGCGCTGGTGCACGAGGTCCGAGGACAGGCTGACGGGGAGCTCGCCGGGCAGCGCCAGTCGGTCGAGGTCGAACGGGGGCGGCGACCATTCGGCCGGGAACCTGCCCAGCAGGATCGCCAGCGCGTCGTTCGCCGTGTTGAGCTGCTGGCGCAACGGCGGGAGCAGCACGCGATCGTTCATCAGTTGCGACTCGGCGGTGAGCACGTCCGTCTGCGCCGCCTTACCCCCCTCGTACTTGGCGCGGACCAGGTCGAGGTTCTTCTCGTCGTCGGCGATGATCTCCTCCGTCGCCGCGATCTCGAGGCGCGTGCCCGCGATGCTGATCGCCTGCGACACGACGTTGCCGGTCAGCATGAGATAGGCGGCGGCCAGCTGGTAGTTCTGGTTCTCCGCCCGCGCTGCCGCCTGCTCGACCTGCCGTCGCGTGCCGCCGAAGACGTCCGGCGAGTAGCTCAGCACCGGGCCCAGCGTGAACAGGTTGAACGGCGGCGTCTGCGCCGTGGTGTTGCCGCGCAGCGCGGTCAACTGGCGCTGGGCCTGTCCCGTCAGGTCGATCTGCGGATAGAACGCCGCGCGCGCCTGGGCCAGCGCCTCCTGCGCATTCGCCAGCGTGGCCTGGGCGGCGGCCAGCGTCTGGTTGCCCGCGACCGCGTCGCGGACGGCATCGGACAGCTCCGGCGAGTGAAGAGCTCCCACCAGTCCGTCGACAGCTCCTCCCCGGTGACGAAGTGCTGCTCCGGCTCGCCGAACCCGGGCGCCAGTCTGTCGGGCGGCGGCGTCCGGGTGAACCCCGAGACCGGGGGCGGCTTGGGACGCACCCAGTCCGGCCCCACGGCGCAGCCGCCGAGCAGCGCGATCAGGCACACGATGCGAAGGCTCGCGGGAATCCTCACGCGCCTCACTCGTAGCGCAACGCCTCGATCGGGTTCAGCCGCGAGGCGCGCCGTGCCGGGTAGTAGCCGAAGAAGACGCCGATGGCGGCCGAGAACACGAACGCCCCCGCCATCGCCGTCGACGACACCAGCGTCGGCCACCCGGCCACGGCCGAGATCGCGCGCGACACCGCGTCGCCCGTGAGCACGCCGCTGCCGCCGCCGATGGCGCTCAGGAGCACCGCCTCGACCAGGAACTGGAGCAGGACGTGCACGCGGCGGGCGCCGATCGCCATGCGGATCCCGATCTCGCGCGTGCGCTCGGTGACCGAGACCAGCAGGATATTCATGATCCCTATGCCGCCGACGACCAGGGAGATCGAGGCGACCGTCGCCAGCAGGAGCGCCATGACGTGGCTGCTGTCCTCGGCGGCACTGGTGATGTCGCTCAGGTTGTTGACGCTGAAGTCCTTGTTCTGTCCCGCCTGGATATGGTGGCGCTGCTCGAGCGTGTGCGTCACCTGGCGCAGCGCGTCCTGCACCTGCGAGGGGCTTCTGGCCTGCACGTAGACGTTGTGCACGAAGCCGGTCAGCTTCGGCTGGATGCCGAGCGGATTCACCGGCGCGGTGAAGAGGGGGTTGAGGGTCGTCGCGGTCGTGATGGGTGCCGCGACCCCGAGCACCTTCAGCTCCGCCGTCGTGAACGGGATCATGATCACGTCGTCCTGATCCTGTCCGAAGCCGGAC
>DASQCX010000162.1:0-2760 GCA_035634455.1 Burkholderiaceae bacterium | reverse complement strand
CGAGGCTCCCTGGTCGAACTCGTAGTGGGCGAAGGTCATCCGATCGGTATGGAAATACCGGCCGCGCCAGCCCGGCAGACGTTCGATGACTTTGAGCGCGCCCGTGTCGACGACCGGCATCGCCGTTATTTCTTCTCTTCGAACTTGAGCGCGGCGCCGTTCATGCAATAGCGCTCGCCGGTCGGCTGCGGCCCGTCGGGGAAGACGTGGCCGAGATGGCCGCCGCACTTGGCGCAATGCACCTCGGTGCGGACCATGCCGTGGCTGTTGTCGGTCGTGGTCGCGACGGCGTGGTCCTTGGGCGCCCAGAACGACGGCCAGCCGCTGCCGCTCTCGTACTTGGTCGCCGAGTCGAACAGCGGCGCGCCGCAACCGGCGCAGCGGAACTCGCCCGTGCGCTTCTCGAAGTTGAGCGGGCTGGTGCCGGCGCGCTCGGTCGCGTGCTTGCGCAACACCTGGTACTGCACCGGGTCGAGTTCCTTGCGCCATTCCTCGTCGCTCTTCTGGACGGTCTCTGTCTTCTGGCTCATGGCTCACTCCTACACGAGAGAACGTAGTTCGTTGGTGGCGACCGACAGCATGGCAAGATCGAGCTGGCCGGCTGCACTCAGTTCTTCCTTCAGGCGGTCGACGCGCTCCAGCGCGAGCTTGCGCGAGGCGCTCCACAGCTCCAGCGCCGCCTCGGCATCGGCCGCCCGCTCGGCGCCGGCGACCCGCAGCACTGACCCCAAGAGGTCGGCATGCAGCGCCGCCAACTCGTCCAACATGGCGATCGCGGCCTGCGACGGCCACTGGCCGTCGCGCGGCAATTTGTGGGCGGCCGCGCCGAGCGCCGCCAGCGACAGCCGCTCGCTGAGGCGGAAGTAGATCCGCACCGCATCCTCGATGCTGCAGCCGGCCGTCCGAGCCGCCTGCATGAGGTCGCCGGCGGCGGCCAGCGTCTCGAGCGCGGCCGCCCGGCGGGCTATTTCGGGCGGCGCGCCGATCGCCTCGAAGCCCGCGGCGCGCTCGTTCAACGCCGTGCTCTCGGCCTCGCCGATCAGCGACACCGGCAGGTCCCCCAGCGCCGCGACGGCGGCGCGCAACTGCTCGGTCGCCGCCAGTGTGTCGATCGGCTGCGGCAGACGGCGCAGCGTCCATTGCACGGCGCGCGTCATGAAGCGCTGCGAGGCCACCAGCATGCGGATCTGCGCCTCGGCTTTGAGCGCGCCGTCGAGCGCCTCGATGTCGCTCCA
Source organism: Burkholderiaceae bacterium (assembly GCA_035634455.1). Taxonomy (GTDB): domain Bacteria; phylum Pseudomonadota; class Gammaproteobacteria; order Burkholderiales; family Burkholderiaceae_C; genus Scleromatobacter. The sequence goes on along the minus strand of DASQCX010000162.1, from coordinate 1,525 downwards.
CAGGTCGCGCAGCGTCCAGGCATCGCGCACCACGGCGAAGGCGCGGGCGATCGCCGCCGCCGAGGCGCCGGTGCGCGAGCCGACATTGCGGACGAAGGTCGGCCCGCAGCGATTGACCAGCGAGTTCACCACCTGCAGCGCGGTGATCTCACGGCGCAGGCGATGGGCGCGGATGGCGGGCTCGTACTTCTCCTGCAGCTCCGGCGGGAAGTAGCGCAACAGCTCGCCTTCCAGCAGCGGATCGTCGGGCAGGTCGGAGACCAGGATCTCGTCGTTGAGATCGATCTTGGCGTAGGCCAGCAGCACCGAGAGCTCGGGCCGCGTCAGGTACTGGCGCGCCTGGGCACGGCTGCGCATGGCCACGGTGTCGGGCAGGAACTCGACCGCTCTGTCGAGTCGCCCCTGGCGTTCCAGGGCGCGCATGAAGCGCTCCAGCCGGTCGTGCTCCTCGGCGGCCTGCGCCTCGGCGATGCTGATCGCCTGGCTTTGCTGGTAGTTGTGGCGCAGCACCAGCGCCGCCACCTCGTCGGTCATGCTGAACAGCAGCGCGTCGCGGTCGGCGGCGGCCAGCGTGCCGCTGGTGATCGCCTGGCCGGTCACGATCTTGATGTTGACCTCGTGGTCGGAGGTATCGACGCCGGCCGAATTGTCGAGCGCATCGGTGTTGATCTTGCGGCCGCTGAGCGCCGCCTCGATGCGGCCGCGCTGGGTGAAGCCGAGATTGGCACCCTCGCCGACCACCTTGGCGCGCACGTCGAGGGCGTCGATGCGCAGCGGATCGGTGGCGCGGTCGCCGGCATCGGCGTTGGTCTCGCTCGAGGCCTTCACATAAGTACCGATACCGCCGAAATAGAGCAGGTCGACCGGCGCCGTCAGGATGGCGCGCATCAGGTCGATCGGCGTCAAGGCGGGTTTGTCGATGCCCAGCACGGTGCGCGCCTCTTGGCTGAGCGCGATCGACTTGGCGGCGCGGTCGTAGATGCCGCCGCCCGCCGACAACAGCTTCTTGTCGTAGTCCATCCACGACGAGCGCGGCAGGTCGAACAGGCGCTTGCGCTCGACCCAGGAGAGCGCCGGATCGGGCGCGGGGTCGATGAAGATGTGGCGGTGGTCGAACGCCGCCACCAGCTTGATCTCCTTGCTGAGCAGCATGCCGTTGCCGAACACGTCGCCCGACATGTCGCCGACGCCGGTCACGGTGAAGGGCGTGCGCTGGATGTCGGTGCCGAGCTCGCGGAAATGCCGCTTCACCGATTCCCACGCGCCGCGCGCCGTGATGCCCATTTTCTTGTGGTCGTAGCCGACCGAGCCACCGGACGCGAACGCGTCGTCGAGCCAGAAACCGTACTGCTGCGAAATCGCGTTCGCGTAGTCGGAGAACGTGGCCGTGCCCTTGTCGGCGGCGACGACGAGATACGGGTCGTCGGGATCGTGGCGCACCACGTCGGGCGGCGGCACGATCGCGTTGTTCACGAGATTGTCGGTGAGATCGAGCAGGCCGCGCAGGAAGGTCTGATAACAGGCC
>DASQCX010000161.1:0-7921 GCA_035634455.1 Burkholderiaceae bacterium | reverse complement strand
GGCACCGGTGCATTCGATCACGTGGCCGTACTTGAGGCGCACCTTGTTGCCGGGGAAGAGACGGAAGAAGCCCTTGGGCTGGACGTCCTCGTAGTCGGTGCGTTCGATCCACACCTCGCGGCCGAGCTTGAAGCTGCGTCGGCCCATCTCGGCGTGGTGCGGGTGCACGGGTGCCGTGCATTCGTCCTGCACGTCGTCGCCGCCCATGAGCTCGCCCCAGTTGGTGATCACGAGCTTGACGGGATCGAGCACCACCATGGCGCGCGGCGCGATCGGGTCGAGCGTGTCGCGCAGCGCGGCTTCGAGGCTCGCGTAGTCGATCCACCCGCCGGACTTGGTCACGCCGGAGCGCTCGCAGAAGAGCTTCAGCGCATCGGGCGTGTAGCCGCGGCGGCGCAGGCCCGCGAGCGTGGGCATGCGCGGGTCGTCCCAGCCGTCGACGTGGCCGTCTTCGACCAGTTGCCGCAGCTTGCGCTTGCTGGTGATGACGTGCGTGACGTTGAGGCGCGCGAATTCGTATTGGCGCGGATGCGGCGAGGCGATCAGGCCGCCTTCTGCGAGCCGGTCGAGCAGCCAGTCGTAGAACGGCCGCTGGTCCTCGAACTCGAGCGTGCAGATGCTGTGCGTGATGCGCTCGAGCGCGTCCTCGATCGGGTGCGCGAACGTGTACATCGGGTAGATGCACCACCGGTCGCCGGTGTTGTGGTGGTGCGCGCGGCGGATGCGGTACAGCGCCGGGTCGCGCAGGTTGATGTTGGGGCTGGCCATGTCGATCCTGGCGCGCAGGATCATCGAGCCGTCGGCATGCTTGCCGTCGCGCATCTCGCGCAGGCGGGCCAGGTTCTCGGCCGGCGTGCGGTCGCGGAACGGGCTGTCGGTGCCGGGCGTCGTGAAGTCGCCGCGGTTGGCGCGGATCTGCTCGGCCGACTGCTCGTCGACGTAGGCCAGGCCGGCCTGCACCAGCGCCTCGGCGGCGCGGTACATGAAGTCGAAGTAGTTGCTGGCGTAGAACAGGTAGTCGCCCGACGGAGTGACCCAGTCGAAGCCGAGCCAGTGCACGTTCTCCTTGATGCCGTCGACGTATTCCTGGTCTTCCTTCTCCGGGTTGGTGTCGTCGAAGCGCAGGTGGCACACGCCGCCGTAGTCGCGCGCCAGGCCGAAGTTCAGGCAGATGCTCTTGGCGTGGCCGACGTGCAGGTAGCCGTTGGGCTCGGGCGGGAAGCGCAGGCGCACGCGCGCCGCGTCCGGCTGTCCTGCCGCATGGAACGCCGCATCGCCGGCGCCGCCGCCCCACTGTCGATGCGCGTACGTGCCCGCCTCGAGGTCGCGTTCGATGACGTTGCGCAGGAAATTCGCGGGCTTGTGGGCCTCGTCGGCGTGCGCGGCGGGAGTGGGATTCTTGGGCGTGTTCATGTCCCGGCAATTCTAGTGGCGCGTGTCCAGGCACGGTTACAGATGGCGACGCGACGCACCCTCTCAAGGGGGATGGTCGAGCGGCGTGCCGCTTTCCATACTCGCGCCTCGACACGCCGGAACCTCCGGCCGGCCACGCGGGGAGAAGACCATGCAGCAGGCGATGACGATGAGGACGACGGTGCGCTGGATCGATGCAGGCGCCCAGGTGCTGATCGGCGCCACGGCGATCGTCGCGGCGTGCATCGCGCTCAGCGGCGCCGGCCAGGGCCGGCGCGGCGACGTGCCGCAGGGGCGCTTCCGCATGGCGATGGAGGCCTACGAGGCGCAGCAGTGGCCGCAGGCCTACGCGCAGCTGTCGGCCGCCGCCGACGCTGGCGACCCGGCGGCGGCGCGCGTGGCCACGATGATGGCGCGCCAGGGCCCGCTGCTGTTCGGCCAGCACTTCGACGTCACTCCCGAGCGCCTGCAGCGCTGGGAGCAGGCGATGCGCGGCACGCTGCGCACGCCGCTCACATCGCGCGGAACAGGTGCGCGTACAGGCGACTCGCCACCAGACGCTCGGGTCGCTGCCGCAAGGTGAGGAAGACCTTGCCGGAGTCGTCGCGCGTGGCCGTGGCGATCGCGTCGGCGCGCACCACGGTGCCGCGGTGGATCTGCCAGAACCGCTCGGCCTGCAGGCGCGGCAGCAGCTCGCGCAGCGACGTCCGGATCAGCGCCTCGCGCTCGGCCGTGACCACGCGCACGTACTTGTCGGCGGCCTCGAAATAGATCACCTCGTCGACCGGGATCATGTGCAGCGTCGAGCCGATGCTCGCCTGCAGGATCGCCAGCGGCGCGGGCGCGGCCTCGGCGGGCGCGGCCAGCAGCGTGCGCAGGCGGCCCAGCAGCGCGGCGTCGTCCGCTGCGGCCGGCGCGGCGCCCGCGTTGCGCGCCGCGGCCCGCAGCGCGAGGGTGTCGCGCAGGCGGGCGCAGCAGGCGGCCAGGCGCGCGGGCTGCACGGGTTTCTGCAGGTAGTCGACCGCGGCGCGCTCGAAGGCCTGAAGCGCGTACTGGTCATAGGCGGTGACGAACACGATCAGCGGCAGCGCGCCGGCGTCGTCGGGCCACTCCTCGACGATGGCCTCGGCCGCTTCCAGCCCGCTGCGGCCGGGCATGCGGATGTCCAGGAAGACGACGTCGGGCCGGCCGGACAGCGCGCGTTCGACGGCGTCGTCGCCATCGACGGCGCGCTCCAGCAGTTGCAGTCCGGGCCAGGCGCGCGCGAGCTCGGCATGCAGGGCCTGCGCGAGCAGCGGCTCGTCTTCGGCGATCAGGGCAGTGGTCATGGGGTGTCGATGGCGGGAGGGCGGGAGGGCGCGACGGGCAGGCGGATCTCGGCCAGCGTGCCGCCGCCGTCGCGCGCGGCCAGCGTGAAGCGGGCGGCGTCGCCGTGCAGCGTCTGCAGGCGCTCGCGGATCTGCGCCAGGCCGAAGCCGGAGGAGGGCGCTGCCGGCTCGCGCGCGCGGGCCTGCGCGGCGGCCTCGAGGCCGCGGCCGGTGTCGGCCACGCGCAGCACCAGCGTCGCGCCGTCCAGCGCGGCCTCGACGTGCAGTTCGCCGGGGCCGCGCTGCGGCTCCAGGCCGTGCTTGATCGCGTTCTCCACCAGCGGCTGCAGCAGCAGCGGCGGCACGGCCAGCGCGGCGAGTTCGGGCGGCAGCGTCGCGCGCGTGTGCAGGCGGTCGCCCATGCGCACGCGCATCAGCGCGAGGTAGTCGTCCAGGCGCGCGAATTCGTCGGCCAGCGGGTGTTCCTGCTGTCGGCTCGCGGCGAGCGTGGCGCGCAGGAACGCGATCAGGTGGTCCAGCATCTCCTGCGCGCGCGGCGGGTCGACGGCGATGAGCGCGCGCAGGTTGGCCAGGGTGTTGAACAGCATGTGCGGCTCGAGCTGCGACTGCAGCATGTCCAGCCGCGCCAGCGTGGCCGCGTGCGTGGCGGCGGCGATCTGCGCGCGGTGCTCGCGTGCCTGGCCGCGGGCGTAGAACGCCCCCGCGACGACGGCGCAGAACACGGCCGCCGGGCCGAAGTCCAGCAGGATGCGGCGCGGCTTGCTCAGGTAGGCGGGCCAGTTGGAGTGGCCGTAGATCGTGTCGGCGATGGTCAAGCCGATCGCATACCCGAGGGGGCATGCCACCGCGAGCAGCGCGACGCCGCGCCAGCCAGCGGGCCAGCCGGAAGGCCGCAGCGGCAGCATCCGGCGCCCGCCTTCGATGAGGGCCCAGATGCACAGGCCGATGCATTGCCCATAGACCAGCGTCGGTCCGAACGGGTTGCCGTTGATCGCCGAGAGCACGCCGGAGATCACCGTGTTGGCCAGCGTCACCTCCAGACCGTGGACGAGCAGGTGGCGCAGCGACAGCGGTGCGAGGGCCGATGGCGATGCAATGCCTGCGGCTTGGCGGGAGTCGGGCGAAAGGGGCACGGGGCGGGCGAGGTCGGACGCGGGCGGGCGATTGTCGCCCGGTCGACGGGCCGGCCGCGTTCAGGCGGCGAGCAGGTCGGCGGATTGGCGGCGGGTCGACCAGATCTTGCGCGAGCGGGCCAGCAGCAGGCCGGTGGGCAGGCCGTAGGCGAGCGCGACCACGGCGGCGGCCGCGGGGTCGGCCGACAGCGCCGGCTGGATCGCCAGCGCGACGTTGCTGGCGTAGCGCACCAGGAAGATGCCGACGAGCAGGAACAGCATCGCCGGGCTGCCGCCGAGGGTGAAGCTGCCGTCGGCGTTGGCGACCACGCGGCGCGGCAGGTCCAGCGAACGGTTCGCGGCGAAGCCGAGCGCGGCGCCCGCGGCCCAGCAGGCGGCGGTCAACAGCTCGCCGGCGCCGGCGAAGCCGCGCAGCGCGCCGGCCAGCGAGGCCGCGCCCGCCACGAGCGGGACGAGCCAGACGCGGCCGCCCGCGATCGTGCGGGTGCGCATCTGGCGCAGGCCGACCAGCACGAGGGCGGCGAGCACGGCCCAGACGGCGGGCGGGGTGTGGGTGACGAGGGCGGTCAGGGCGTTCATGGCGGGTTCCTGGTTGGGATGGCTCGCATGGTGGCGGCACCGGGCACGGCCCGCCAGCGCCAGGCGACGGGACGACGGCGGCCGTCGTCAAACGACACGGGCGCGGCGCCGGATGCGGGCGCCCGGACGGCGGCGGAACGCGGCGGCCGGGCCGCGAGCCTGGGGAGAACCCGGAGACGGGCTGTCATGCCGCCGTCACCACGGCGTGACTTGCGCCGCGAGACCTCTTGAAACCGAGTGTTCGCCCCAGGCTCGGCCCCCCGGAAGCAGGCCATCCCGCAGGCTAAAATGACGGTCAGGAAGGGGAGGCCGCGACGCGCATCCGCCGGCGCTGTCCGGCAGGCTGGGCAGCGGGCCTGGAGGTCACGCGGCGATCGGCCGTGGGCAACACGAAAAACGGCGCCGCCACATGCGGCGAACGTCGGCGTCAGGGCTAGCCAATTGAGTTTCGCTTTCGTCATCGAGTCCTGGGCGGCGTGCGCGCCCGGCGTGGACACGCCGCAGCGCTGGTCGCAGTGGGCGTCCGCGCCCTGGCTGCCCGAGGGCGAGCCGCAGGTCGCGCTGGCCGCGGTCGCGCCGATGCTGCGCCGCCGCTTCGCGCCGCTGGGCCGGCTGGCGGCGCAGGCCGCCATCGACCTGGCCGGATCGGCCGTCGCCGCGGCGCCAGCCGCGATCGATGGCACCGGAGGTGCCGCGGTCGAAGCGGACGCCGACCTCGCCGACCAGCCCACCGTCTACGCCTCGCGCTACGGCGAGACCGGCCGCTGCCTCGAACTGCTCGCGCAGCAGGCGCGCGGCGAGGCGCTGTCGCCCACGGCCTTCGGCCTGTCGGTGCACAACGCGATCGGCGCGATGATCGCGCTGACCCGCGGCGACCGCCGCAACTCGTCGGCCATCGCGGCCGGCCGCGCGACCGCGGCGGCCGGCGTCACCGAGGCGCTGGCGTTGCTGGAGGACGGCGCGTCCAGCGCCGGCCTGATCGTCTACGACTCGCCGCTGCCCGGGGGCTACGCGCAGTTCGAGGACGAGCCGTCCGCGCACTTCGCGTTCGCGTGGAAGCTGCGCCGCCCGCGCGCCGGCGAGCGGGCGTTGCATCTCGAATGGAGCGCGGGCGAGGCGGACGGCGCGACGCCGCACCCGCACCCGCACCCGCACCTGCCGGCCGGCCTGCAGGCGCTGTGGTTCGGCCTGTCCGATGCGCGCACGCTGTCGCAGGCCGACGGCGGTCGCCGCTGCACCTGGGGCCGCGATGACTGAGGCGACGATGCCGACGACCCTCCCCGCGCGCAGCTCGCTCGCCAACCGCTGGTGGCGCGTGGCGGCGACGGGCCTGTCGTTCGCGCTGTTCGGCATCGGCGGGCTGCTGCTGGGGCTGGTCGTGTTTCCGCTGCTGCTGGTCGCGATCCGACACCAGCGGCGCCGCGCCGCGGTGGCGCGCACCGTCATCCATCACCTGTTCCGCGCGTTCGTCGCGATGATGTGCCTGCTGGGCGTGTGCCGGGTCACGGTGCTGCATCGCGAGCGGCTGCAGCGGCGCGGGTTGCTGATCCTGGCGAGTCATCCGTCGCTGATCGACGTCGTGTTCCTGATGTCGCTGGTGCGCGACGCCGACTGCATCGTCAAGGCCGCGCTGGCGCGCAACCCGTTCACGCGCGGGCCGGTGCGCGCCGCGGGCTACGTGTTCAACGACTCCGGCCCGGGGCTGATCGACGACTGCGTCGCCTCCGTGCGGTCCGGCAACAACCTGATCGTGTTCCCCGAAGGCACGCGCACGCCGGCCGACGTGGCGCTGGGCCGCCTGCAGCGCGGCGCCGCCAACCTCGCGGTGCGCGGCGCGCTGCCCATCACGCCGGTGCGCATCACGTGCGAGCCGCGCATGCTCGGCAAGGGCATCAAGTGGTGGCGCGTGCCGCCGGCCGCGGGCAACTTCGTGATCGAGGTCGGCGAGGACATGCCGATCGCCGACCACCTGGCCGCGGAGGGCGCGCAGGCGCTCGCCGCGCGCCGACTCAACGACGAACTGGCGCGCCGACTCGGCGCGGAGACTCCCCATGCAGCAGCTTGAGAACGACATCAAGGAACTCATCATCTCCTCCCTGGCGCTGGAAGACATCACGCCCGCCGACATCGACGCCGCGGCGCCGCTGTTCGTCGACGGCCTGGGCCTGGACTCCATCGACGCGCTGGAGCTCGGCCTCGCGCTGCAGAAGAAGTACGGCGTGAGCCTGTCGGCCGAGTCGGAGGAGGTGCGCGCGCATTTCGCGAGCGTCAAGGCGCTCGCGGCCTTCGTGACCGCGCAAGGCAAGGCATAAGGAGGGCACCATGACCAAGGACGACATCTTCGCCAGGATCGTGGAGATCCTGCACCAGACCTTCGACATCGAGCCCTCGCGCATCACGCGCGAATCGCGCCTCGGCGAAGACCTCGACATCGACTCGATCGACGCCGTCGACCTCATCGTGCAGCTCAAGCCGCTGGTGGGCAAGCGCCTGCAGCCGGAGGCCTTCAAGTCGGTGCGCACGGTGCAGGACGTGGTCGACGCGCTGTACGGCCTCGTGCACGAGGCGCCCGCGGCGTGATCTCGACGATGGCGCCCGCCATGCCGGCCCCCGCCGCGCCCGCCCGCAAGACGCCGCCGCTGCTGGCCGCGGCGCTGCTGGCGGTGAGCGTCGCCTACCCGGTCGTCGTGTACCTGGCGCTGGGCCACGTCAGCCCGCGCTGGATCGCGCTGCTGCTGGTGGCGCTGGCGCTGGCGCGGGCGTGGGTCAGGCGCGAGTCGTTCTGGCTGGGCGCCGCGGCGCTGGCGATGGTGCTGGCCGCGGCCAGCTTCCTCGGCGGCGCGTGGATGCCGCTGAAGCTGTACCCGGCGCTCGTCAATCTCGTGATGCTGGGCCTGTTCGCGATGAGCCTGTGGCGCGGCCCCAGCGTCGTCGAGCGCCTGGCCCGGCTGCGCGAGCCCGAACTGCCCGCGGCCGCGGTCGCCTACACGCGGCGCGTCACGCAGGTGTGGTGCGGCTTCTTCGTCGCCAACGGACTCGTCGCCGTGGCGACCGCGCTGTGGGCCAGCACGGCCGTCTGGACGCTGTACAACGGCCTGCTGTCGTACGTCGCCATGGGCGCGCTGATGGGCGGCGAGTGGCTGGTGCGGCGGCGCGTGCGCGCCCGCATCGCCGCGCAAGACGCGGCACGCGAGCGCCATGGAGCGCCGCATGCGTGAGGCCGGCTGGCAATCGCTGACCGACCTGCCGCGCCGAAGCACATCGACCTCGAGCACGGTGGCCTGGCGCGGCGGCGAGGCGCTGTCCGCCGCGGATTTCGCCGCGCAGGCGGCCGCCTGGCGCGACCTGCTCGCGGCACGGTCCGGCGCGCGCTGGGCGCTGTTCGCCGAGGACACCTTCGATTTCGCGTGCATGCTGTTCGGTGCCTGGCACGCCGGCAAGACGGTGGTCGTGCCCGGCGACATGCAG
>DASQCX010000160.1:0-5332 GCA_035634455.1 Burkholderiaceae bacterium | reverse complement strand
GTCGGCGCCATCGCCGGCCTGCCGCGCTGGCGCGCCTGGCGGCGCCGGATCTGGGCCAGCCGGCCGTTCCCGCCCGCGTGGCGCGACATCCTGCGCCGCCGCGTCGCCCTGTACCGGCGGCTGCCGCCCGACCTGCAGCTGCAGCTGCGCCGCCGCGTCCTCGAATTCCTGGCCGAGAAGCCCTTCCTCGGCTGCGCCGGGCTGGCGGTCACCGACGAGATGCGCGTCACGATCGCCGCCCAGGCCTGCCTGCTGCGGCTGAACCGGCCGGGGCCGCTGTTTCCCGAGCTGCGCCAGATCCTCGTGTATCCCGGCGCGTTCCTGGTCGACCGCGTCCATGCCGCGCCCGGCGGCGTGCTGCGCGAGGAGCGGCGCGCGCTGGCCGGCGAATCGTGGTCGCAGGGCCAGGTGATCCTGTCCTGGCAGGACGTGCTGGACGGCGCGCGCGCGCCCGACGACGGCCACAACGTCGTGCTGCACGAGTTCGCCCACCAGCTCGACCAGGAGACCGGCGCCGCCAACGGCGCCCCGCTGCTCGCCTCGCGCGCCGCCCACGCGCGCTGGGCCGGCGTGATGAGCCGCGAGTTCGCCGGCCTGCAGGCGCGCATCCGCGCGCGGGACGCGGCGCGCGCGCGGGCGCGGGCCGAGTGGTCATGGTTCGGCGCCGCCCCCGAAGCCGCGCCCGCCCCGCCGCCCGACGACCTGATCAGCGACTACGGCGCCACCAACGAGGCCGAGTTCTTCGCCGTCGTGACCGAGGTGTTCTACGGGCAGCCGCACGCGCTGGCCGCGCGCCACCCCGAGCTGTTCGCGCTGCTGCGCGACTACTACGCGGTCGATCCGCGCGAGTGGCACTGAGCGCGTCAAGCGTCCGGCGCTCAACGCTGCGTTCGAATCGTTTGGATCATCGAGGCGGCCGCGCGGCCCAAACTTCTCCTCACGCCGTCAGCGGCATCGCTGACTGAAAACCGGAGAAACGACTCATGCTCACGCTTCGCAAGGCCCAGGATCGCGGCCACGCCGACCACGGCTGGCTCAACAGCCACCACAGCTTCTCGTTCGCCGACTACCACGACCCGGCGCACATGGGCTTCGGCAACCTGCGCGTGCTCAACGACGACACCGTCGCGGCCGGCAGCGGCTTCGGCACGCACGGCCACCGCGACATGGAGATCGTCAGCTACGTGCTCGACGGCGCGCTCGCGCACCAGGACAGCATGGGCAACGGCACGGCCGGCGGCGCCAACAGCGGCGTGATCGTCCCGGGCGACGTCCAGCGCATGACCGCCGGCACCGGCGTTCGCCACAGCGAGTTCAACCACTCGAAGGACCGCGCCACGCACTTCCTGCAGATCTGGATCCTGCCGGAGCGCGGCGGGCTCACGCCCGGCTACGAGCAGGTCAACGTGCCCGAGGCCAGCAAGCGCGGCCGGCTGGCGCTGGTCGGCTCGCCCGACAAGGTACCCGGCGCGGTCACGCTCAACGCCGACGCGCGCATCTTCGCCGGCCTGTTCGACGGCGCCGAACGCCAGGAACTGCCGCTGCCCGCCGGCCGCCTGACCTACGTGCACGTGGCGCGCGGCAGCCTGCGCGTCAACGGCCAGCAGCTGGGCGCCGGCGACGCGCTGAAGATCAAGGACGAGCCGACGCTGGTGCTCGAAGGCGGCGACAAGGCCGAGGTTCTCGTCTTCGACCTGAAGCCTTGACCTGACAAGAAGACGGGGACGGCTCGTCTGCACGAGAATGGGACTCGAACCATCGAGTCCTCCTTCCAGCATGACCGCCCCCACCAAGCGCGCCTACGGCGCCACGACCCGCCTGCTGCACTCCGACCGCCTCGGTGGCGTGGAGGCCGGCGGGTCGCACAAGCCGCTGCACCTGAGCGCGGCCTTCAGCTACCCCACCGCGCGCGACCTCGCCGAGGTGTTCCAGGGCATCCAGTCCGGCCCCGTCTACGCCCGCCAGGGCAACCCGACGGGCACGGCGCTGGAGGCCAAGGTCACGTTGCTGGAGGAGGGCAAGGGCACGGCGTGCTTCTCCACCGGCATGGCGGCCATCACCGCCGTGTTCCTGTCGCTGCTGCGCGCGGGCGACCACGTCGTCTCGAGCCGCTTCCTGTTCGGCAACACCAACAGCCTGATGCAGACGCTGCTGGGGCTGGGCATCACGGTGTCCTTCGTCGACGCCACCGACGCCGCCGCCGTCGCGGCCGCCGTCACGCCGGCCACGCGCCTCGTGTTCGTCGAGACCATCGCCAACCCGGTGACCCAGGTCGCCGACCTCGAGGGCATCGGCAAGCTCTGCCGCGACAAGGGCCTGCTGTTCGTCGTCGACAGCACGCTGACCACGCCCCTGCTGATGAAGGGCCACGACGTCGATGCCGGCCTGGTCGTGCACGCGCTGACCAAGGGCTTCGGCGGCCACGCCAACGCGATGGGCGGCGCGGTGGTCGACACCGGCCGGTTCGACTGGTCGACCTTCGACAACATCCTGCCCTCGTACAAGAAGGGCCCGCCGGCCAACTGGGGCCTGCTGCAGATCCGCAAGAAGGGCCTGCGCGACCTCGGCGCCACGCTGCGCGCGGAAGACGCCCACCGCCTGGCCATGGGTGCCGAGACGCTGGCGCTGCGCATCCCCCGCGTGTGCGACAACGCGCTGGCGATGGCGCAGTGGCTGGAAAAGCAGCCGACGATCGCCAGGGTCTACTACCCCGGCCTGCCCAGCCACGCGCAGCACGAGCGCGCGACCCGGCTGTTCGGCGGCCGCTACGGCCCGCTGCTGAGCTTCGAGCTGAAGGCCGGCATCGACTGCTTCGCCTTCCTCGACGCGCTGCAGCTGGTCATCGTCTCCAGCCACCTGGCCGACAACCGCACGCTGGCGATCCCCGTGGCCCACACCATCTTCCACGAGATGGGCCCGGAACGGCGCGCCGAGATGGGCATCGCCGACGGCCTGATCCGGCTGTCGGTCGGCATCGAGGACATCGCCGACCTCATCGACGACTTCACGCGGGCACTCGACACCGTCGCGCGCTGAAATTACGTTTCGTAGCGACTTGGGTGCGATCGCCGCGACGGCAGCGCGCCCCGCGAACGGCCGCCTCCCGGGTGGCCGTTTTCATTGGCGCCGCGCTCAGGCGGCGCTGCGTTCCAGCGGCCCGACCTGCCGCAGCCGGGCAACATCGCGCCCCGGCGGCGCGCCGAACAGACGGCTGTATTCGCGGCTGAACTGCGACGCGCTGTCGTAACCCACGGCGTAGCCGACCGCGGCCACGTCATCGGCGTCGGCCAGCAGGCGGGCGCGCGCCTCCTGCAGCCGGATCTGCTTCTGGAACTGGATCGGCGTCATCGCCGTCACCGCGCGGAAATGGCGGTGGAACGAGGACTCGCTCATCGCCGCCACCCCCGCCAGTTGCCCGATGCTCAGCGCCTCGGCGTAGTGCTGGCGGATGTGGCGGATCGCGTGCTTGACCTGCGCCAGCCGGCTGTCGGCCAGCCCGATCTGCCGCACGCGGCCGCCCTGCGGGCCGCACAACAGGCGCCACAGGATCTCGCGCTCGATCAGCGGGCGCAGCACCGGGGCGTCGCGCGGCGCGGCTAGCAGGCGCAGCAGCCGCACCATCGCCTCCTGCAGCTCGACCGGCGCGGCGTGCACGCCCATGCCGCAGGGCGTGGCCACCAGGTCGTCGACGCCGGGCGTCTCCAGCAGCAGCGACGCGATCGCGGCCGGATCCAGGTCCAGGCCGCAGGCCAGGTAGGGGCGGTCCGCGCTCGCGCGCACGATGCGGCTGGCGATGGGCAGGTCGACCGAGGTGACGACGAAGTCGCCCTCGCCATATTCGAACACGCGGTCGCCCACGATGGTGCGCTTGGCGCCCTGCACGACCAGCCCGAGGCTGGGCCCATTGACGCAGTGGATCGCCTCGGTGGGCACGCGCGAGATCGTCGCGCGCACGCCGGCGAGCACGGTCGCGGGCGCGCCCGGGCGCGCGTGGCGCGCGACCAGGGACTTCAGTTCGGACAAGGCGTCGGCCATGGACGCATTGGAGCCCGGCCGCCGCGCGCGCGCAAGCGCCAGGTGCACAGGATCCGCACGCTTGGCAGGATCGTGCAATCAATCGCCAGCATCGCGCTACCGCCCGGGGTGCGCCCCGCCGCACCATGGAGCCCTGCCAACGAAAGGATCCATCATGAGCAAGACCTGGTTCATCACCGGCGCGACCCGCGGCCTCGGGGCCGACATCGCCGCCGCCGCGCTGAAGGCCGGCGACCGCGTCGTCGCCACCGGCCGCCAGCGCGCCGCCGTCAGCGACCGGCTGGGGCCGGACAGCGAGCGCCTGCTGTCGCTGTCGCTCGACGTGGCCGATGCCGCGCAGGCCGAGGCGGCGGTGGCCGCGGCCGTCGAGCGCTTCGGCGCGATCGACGTGCTGGTCAACAACGCCGGCTACGGCCACATCGGCTACTTCGAGGAATCGTCCGCCGCCGACATCGAGGCGCAGTTCGCCACCAACGTGTTCGGCCTGTTCAACGTGACGCGCGCGGCCCTGCCCGCGATGCGCGCCGCGCGCCGCGGCCACGTGTTCAACCTGTCGTCGACGGCCGGCATCCGCGGCCTCGACGCGGCGTCGCTGTACTGCGCCACCAAGTTCGCGGTCGAAGGCTTCTCGGAATCGCTGGCTGCGGAGCTGGCGCCGTTCGGCATCCACGTGACCATCGTCGAGCCGGGGCCGTTCCGCACCGACTTCCTGACGCCCGAGTCGATCCGGTTCGCGGCGCTGGGGCTGCCGGACTACGACGCCCGGCGCACGGCCATGCGCGCCAGTTTCGAGCAACGCAACGGCAACCAGCCTGGCGACCCGGTGCGACTGGCGGAGGCGATTGTGGCGCTGTCCAACGAGGTCGCTCCGCCGATGCGCTTCGCCGCCGGGGCGATGGCGGTCGCCGCGATGGACGCCAAGGTCGCGTCGCTGAAGGCGGAGCTCGATCGCTGGCGTGCGCTGGGCGTGGCGACCGACTTCCCGGCCGGCGCCTGAAGCGACGAGGGGCGCCTCGCCGGTGGCTCTCCCTCGCGGGGATCGGCATCTCGCGTAGGGCGCGTCGTTTGACCTGCTTTGCTTTGGGCGTTGTCGGGGGTCTGGCCGTTCTTGGGCGATTCCTGCTGATGTACGGTTGCCGCTTCGCGCTGGCCTGCGTTGCGCGAGCGGCAGGGCGGGCAGGGGCTCCGCTCGCCGGCTGCCGTGCGTCGGAATCCGGCCTGGACGGCGCGGATTCCGCGGGTTCCGTAGCTTCGACGTCCTCCGCGCGCTCGCCGTCGGGCCGCGTTCAACAGGCGC
>DASQCX010000159.1:0-2073 GCA_035634455.1 Burkholderiaceae bacterium | reverse complement strand
AGACGCTGACGCTGTGCCCGATCGACACCCGCTGCATCGAGCCGGGCATGCTCAGCGCGGCCGACGTCGCCTGGCTCAACGCCTACCACGCGGTCGTGCGCGAACGCCTGCTGCCGCTGGTCGAGGGCGAGGCCCGGGCCTGGCTGATCGAACGCACCGAGCCGTTCGCGGGCTGAGCCCCGCGCCTGCGCCCGCTCGCGCGCGTGACGCGCGGGCGTCCGCGGGCGCGAGCGCTGGCGCTCCCGCGCCGACCTGCGACACTTGCGCCTGCACGCCCGCGGGCGGCACGACCAACCTCACGGAGACGACGCCATGGGCGCGCAATGGAAAGAAAAGGGCAAGGCGGCGGTCGCCGATGCCAAGGGCAAGCTGTTCGGCAAGCTCGTCAAGGACATCATGATCGCCGCGCGCGGCGGCGCCGACCCGAAGGACAACGCCAGGCTGCGCATGTGCATCGAGGCGGCCCGCAAGGTGTCGATGCCCAAGGACACGCTGGATCGCGCGATCAAGAAGGGTGCGGGCCTGACCGGCGAGACGGTCAACTACACCAGCGTCATCTACGAAGGCTTCGCGCCGCATCGCGTGCCGGTGGTGGTGGAGTGCCTGACCGACAACGTCAACCGCACCGCCTCCGAGATGCGCGTGCTGTTCCGCAAGGGCCAGCAGGGCACGCCCGGCTCGGTGACCTGGGACTACGACCACGTCGGCATGGTCGAGGCCGAGCCCAGGGACGGCGCCGACCCCGAGCTCGCGGCCATCGAGGCCGGCGCCCAGGACTTCGAGCCCGGCGACGAGGAAGGCACCACGCTGTTCGTCACCGACGCGGCCGACCTCGACGTCGTCGCCAAGGCGCTGCCCGAGCACGGCTTCATCGTCCTGTCCGCCAAGCTCGGCTACAAGCCCAAGAACCCGGTCGATCCGTCCTCGCTGAGCGCCGAGGCGCTGGAGGAGGTCGAGAGCTTCCTGCAGGCGATGGACGCGTGCGACGACGTGCAGAACGTCTACGCCGGGCTGGCGGGCTGAAGGCCGCCGCCGCGGCCCGGGCCGGCGTCAGTACTGCCGGAACCAATGCACGTGGTTGCGGCTGACGCTCAGCGTCTCGCTGCGGCCCTTGAGGTGCACCTCGGCCGTCTCGTTGGGGCCCTTGACCACCTGGGCCACGAAGCGCAGGTTGACGATGGTGGAGCGGTGGATCTGGATGAAGGTCTCGGGCTCGAGCCCGTCCAGCAGCTCGCGGATCGACTTGCGGATCAGCGCCTCGCCGCCCACCCACACGACCAGCGTGTACTTCTCGTCGGAGCGGAAGTACAGCACCTCGTCCACGGGGATCAGCTTGATCATCTGCCCCACGGACGCGCGGATCCACTGCAGGCGATCGCCCACCGGCGCGCGGCGGCGCAGCTCGCCGGCGAGCGCGGCCAGCACGGCGTCGAGGTCGCCGGGCGGCAAGCGGCCCAGCGCGCCCGGAGCGTCGGCGGCGTCGGCCGCCACGCTGGTGACCTGGCCCAGGCCGGACTCGGCCGCGGCCAGGCGGCGGCGTTCCGCGACGCGGCGGCGCAGCCGCGCGACGCTCTCGCCCAGGCGCTCGGCGTCGAAGGGCTTGACGAGGTAGTCGATCGCGCCCTGCTCGAAGGCCGCGACAGCGTACTGCTCGTAGGCGGTGACGAAGACGATCTGCACGTCCGGGCCCATCAGCCGCGCCGCCTCGACGCCGTTCATGCCCGGCATGTGGACGTCGAGGAAGACGACGTCCGGCTGCAGCTGCACGGCGAGGTCGACCGCCTCGCGGCCGTTGCGCGCCTCGCCGGCGATCTCGAGCTCGGGCCACAGCTGCGCGAGGTGGTGCCCGAGGTGGGTGCGCAGCAGCGGCTCGTCGTCGACGATCAGCGCGCGGACCGCGCCGGGGGTGCCGCTGCGCGGGCGCGCGACGGCGGCGTCGTCGGGGAGGTCGTCGTCGTTCATGGGGTGCTGCGCGTGGCGCGCGAAGTGGGCACGTCGATGAGGATCTCGGCCAGCAGGCCGTGCGGCGCGACCTCGGTAAGGTCGAGCCGCGCCGCGCCGCCGTAGAACGCG
>DASQCX010000158.1:0-5797 GCA_035634455.1 Burkholderiaceae bacterium | reverse complement strand
GACGGCGGGAGGACGACGGCGAATCGATGGGAACCATGGCTTGGGCGCAGGCGCGCCGGAGGACGCGAAGCGGCCATCTTCCGGCGCGGCCGTTGCCCGCGTGTGTGGACGAGCTTGTCGCCGGCGACACACGCCGCCGCCCCCGCGTCAGTGCAGCTTGACCAGCGGCCGCGTGCGCTTGACCAGGAAGCGCGCCATCGCCAGCACCGCCGTGCGCAGCGTGCCCATCACCGCGCGGTGGTGCATCAGGTGCAGGCTGACGTAGACCATGCGGGCGAACAGGCCCTCGACGAACCAGGTGGTCGACCTGAACAGGTTGCCCATCAGGCTGCCGACGGTGGCGCTGGAGCCCACCGAGACGAGCGAGCCATGGTCGTGGTACAGGTAGGGCGGCCGCTTGCCGAGGTCGGTGCCGGGCGGCAGCTGCAGCAGGCCGCACAGGTAGTCGGCCTGCTGGTGCGCCGACTGCGCGCGCGGCGGCACCGACTTGCCGTCCGGCTGCGGGCACCACGCGCAGTCGCCGAGCGCGAACACGTCCGGCACGCCCTCGACGCGCAGCCGTCCGTCGACCGTGACCTGGCCGCTGCGCTGCACCGGCAGCCCCAGCTGCGCCAGCAGCGGCGGCGCCTTGATGCCCGCGGCCCAGACGCACAGGTCGGCCGGGTAGACGTGGCCGTCGGCGTCGGTCACCTGGTTCCACGAGATCTTCACGACGCGGCACGAGGTGGTGACCTCGACGTGGCGCTGCTTGAGCAGGTGCGTCGCGGCGGCCGACACCTTCTCGTCCAGCGGCGCCAGCAGCCGCGGCGCGCCTTCGAGGATGCGGATGCGCACGTCGCGCCCGGCCTCGATGTGGCGCAGGCCGTACTGCGCGTGCAGCGCGGTCGCCTCGCGCAGCTCCGCCGCCAGCTCGACGCCGGTGGCGCCGCCGCCGATGATGACGATGTCGATCGCGGCGTTCGGGTCGTGCGACTTGCGCACGTCGACCAGCGACAGCAGCTGCAGCATGCGCAGCCGGAAGCGCTCGGCGTCGTGCGGGCCGTCCAGCGAGAACGCGTGGTCGGCGACGCCGGGCACGCCGAAGTCGTTGGACACGCTGCCGATGGCCAGCACCAGCGATTCGTAGTCGATGCGGCGTTCAGGCAGCACCTCCTCGGCGCCGTCGGCCACCGCGCCGACCACCACCTGGTGCGCGGCGGTGTCCAGCCCCGTCATCGGCCCGAAGTGGAACGAGAAGCCGTTGTCGTGCGCCAGCATCTGGTACGACAGGCCTTCCTGGTGGATGTCCAGCGTGCCGGCCGCGACCTCGTGCAGCGACGGCTTCCAGATGTGGAACAGGTTGGCGTCGACCAGCGCGACGCGGTCGGGGCCCCACTTGCGGCCCAGCTTGCAGGCCAGTTCGAGCCCGCCGGCGCCTCCGCCGACGACGAGTACCTTGAAGGGTTGGTCAGTCATTCGCGTGCTGGGTCGTTGTCGTTGCCTAGGTGTTTACCATGGCGCGACCGGCGAAAGTGGGATGTCCCCTCGACTCGGCGGTGGCCGCGATCCCGGCGCGATACCCGGCTGACCGCGGCACGCCCGGCCGCAATTGCCGAAATTCGCGCGCGCGGCGGCGCCTTCGGCATTGTGCAAGCGAGACTTCGACCTGCCCCGCGCGCGATGTGAGCCGCCGCTTCACGCCTCGTCGGCGATGGCGTAGAGCCGGCGCAGCTCCGCGCGCGCCGCCGCCACGCATTCCAGGCAGCCGTCGAAGTCGCCGGTGCCGTTGACGATGTCGACGCCCCAGTTGGCGCCGCCGGCGTCGCGCGGGTGCCAGTAGACGCTGCCGAAATAGACGTCCGCGCAGGCGTCGCAAGGCATGGCGATGGCGCTGATCATGCGGCGGATGTAGTCGCGCGTCATCACGAGGCGGCCGGTGCCGTCGCGGCGGGCGTCGGCGTGCACGGCGACGTCGGCCGCGGCCTCGAAGGTGCTCTTGAACGAGAGCATGGACGGAGTGTCCAGCGGCGTCGCGAGCAGGTCGGCCGCCTCGGGCGTGCGCGGATGCCAGCGCCAGCGCCCGTCGGCCTGGCGGACGAATTCGACCGACTCGTCCGTGATGATGTCGCTGCTATGCACGCGCCTCTCCTGGAACCGGAACGGGCCCCGACGCGATCGTAGGCGCATTTGGCTCGACAGTGGCGCCCGTTTCTGGGGATGGGGCGGGCGGAACATCCTGTCACGCCACGGCCGGGCTCACTGATTGCCTGTCGGGCGGCGGATCCCAAGGAGGCGAGCCATGATTTCCACGCTTGCGAGTTCCGGCAGGTCGGCATCCCATCCCGCGCCCTTCGACAAGGCCTGGGTGCCGCACGGCTACGTCGGCCCCGTGGCCTTGCCCGGCACCGGGCGGATGGTGTTCTGGACCGGCCGCATCGCGATCGGCCTGCGCTACGCGCCGCCGGAGCGCGCGCCACACTGAGCAGCCGCGAACGCGTCCGGCGCGTCCGGGCGGCGGATTCGGTCACGGCTTCCGGTCGCCGCGGGCGTCCTGTCCGGGCCCGGGCCCGCAGGCCGCGGCGGCTGCATGGAGCGGCCGCCGCGCTCGCGCGCCTTACTGCTTGACGATGATGTCGTTGCGCACGCCCTGCACGCCGTTGGTCTCGCGCGCCAGGCGTTCGGCGACCATGCGTTCCTCGTTCGACTTCGCGAAGCCGGACAGCTGCACGACGCCCTTCATCGTGTCGACCTTGATGGCCATCGCGCTGACCGTCGGGTCCTCTGCGAACTTGGCCTTGACCTTGGTGGTCACGGCGGAATCGTCGACGTAGGCGCCCACGGTCTCCTGGTGGCGCTCGACGGCGCAGCCGGTGGCGGTGACGAGGGTGGTGGCCGCGACCATGGCGGCGATGGCGAGACGAGTGATCATGTCCGTGCTCCTTCTGGATAGTTCTGCAGATGCGATCGCCCTACGGCGGGGCGAACGGCGTGCCCGAGGAGCGCCGCCGGCGCGCTAACCGACGTTCGCGGGCGGCTTCGGGAACGCGCCCGGGCCGAGCAGCGAGGCGACGTCCATCGTCGAATCGACGGCTTCCTGCACGTGGTCCGGCAGCGGCAGGCGGGCCTGGATCGTCGTGCCCTGGCCCGGCTTGGACTTGACCTTGAGCTGCCCCTGGGCGGACTGCACGCGGAACCGCATGCCCGCCAGGCCGTGCGCGGCCACCCGCGCGGCCGCCGGATCGAAGCCGACGCCGTCGTCGCGCACCGCGATCTCGGCCCAGCCGCCGCGCGTGGCGACGACCACGTGCACGCTGCTGGCGCTCGCGTACTTGGCGACGTTCGTGAGCGCCTCCTGCACCAGCCGGTAGGCGGTGAGCTTGCCGGCGTCGTCCAGCGGCAGCTCCTCGATGTCGGTGCGCACCTCGAGCTCGCTGCGCTCGGCGAACTCCGCGCACAGGATCTCCAGCGCCGCCTTCAGGCCGAGGTTGTTCAGCGACGACGGCCGCAGGTCCTCGATGATGCGGCGCTTCAGCGCGATGCCCTCGTCCAGCGTCTTGACCAGGTGCACCATGCGTTCGAGCACCTCCGGCGGCGCCGCGGACAGCCGGCTGCGCATGCGCGCGACGTCGAGCTTGGCCGCCGTCAGCAGGCCGCCGAGCTCGTCGTGCAACTCGCGCGCGAGGCGGCTGCGCTCGTCCTCGCGCGCGGTCTGCAGGTGGTTGGCGATCTGCGTGATGTCGCGCGTGCGGCGCTCCACCTCCACCTCGAGGCGGTCGCGCTCGAAGCGCAGCTGCGCCGCGCGCTCCAGCCGCTCGTCGTCGAGGCGGCGCGCCTGGCGCGCGTACAGCAGCAGGGCGGCCAGGCTCAGCACCACCAGCGCGGCGATGCCGATGCGGCTGAACATCAGCGTCTCGGTCAGCAGCTCGCGCGACTCGTCGATGCGCGCCGTCTCCACGCGCGCCATGTTGCGCGCCTGGCCTTCGATGGCGAGCATGGTCTCGCGGCCGATGTCGGTGAGCACGACGTCGCGCCAGCCCTCGCCCGTCTTGTTCTCGAACATCTGGATCGTCGTGTCGAGCTCGGACATGCGCTGGCGCGTCAGCTCGTCGAGCTTCCTGACGTCGGCGGTGCGGTCGGGCCAGCGCGAGTAGATCTGCGCCAGGCGCGTCAGCTGGCCCTGCACCTGCGCCGCGGCGCGCGTATACGGGTCCTTGTATTCGGGCCGGCCGGTGAGCAGGTAGCCGCGCTGGCCGGATTCCGCCGCGATGACCTCGCGCAGCAGCAGGCTGACCTCGACGCGCGCCTCCAGCAGCGCCTCGCGGCCTTCGATCACGGTCAGCGCGCGCCGGTGGCCGACCTCGTTGGTCAGCAGCACGGCCAGGCCCAGCAGCAGCGCCACCGGCGCCGCGAAGCGACTGCGCCG
Source organism: Burkholderiaceae bacterium (assembly GCA_035634455.1). Lineage (GTDB taxonomy): Bacteria > Pseudomonadota > Gammaproteobacteria > Burkholderiales > Burkholderiaceae_C > Scleromatobacter. The sequence continues at coordinate 1,395 of DASQCX010000158.1, read as the reverse complement.
CGCGGTTTCCAGCGTCCTCAGGAATGACATGTCGGGTTCCCCGCTACACTTGAACGAACCGGCCCGCCGCGCATCTTCGGCGCGAGCACGTGGCCACCCTCGCGGCGAACCGACCGAGTCCATCGGCAAGGCGCCGATCCGAATTCAAGCTCATCGATTCCGCGGGAGACACCATGATTCGCGTTGTGATCGTCGACGATCATGCGATCGTCCGCTCCGGCCTCCGGCAATTCCTGTCCGACCATGTCGACCTGCGCGTCACGGGCGAGGCGGCCGACGGCCGCGAGGCGCTCGAGCTCGTCCGCGGCGGCGACCTCGACGTCATGCTGATGGACCTGTCGATGCCCGACCAGAGCGGCGTCGACGCGCTCGCCGCGATCAAGGCGCGGCGCCCGGACCTGCCGGTGCTCATCCTCAGCGGCTTCCCCGAGACGCACTACGCCACGACGCTGCTGCGCCAGGGCGCCAGCGGCTACCTCAACAAGGGCTGCGACCCCGACGAGATCGTCAAGGCGATCCGCACCGTGGCCATGGGCCGGCGCTACATCACCGCGCAGGTGGCCGAGATGCTGGCCGACGGCGCCGCCGGCGCGGGCGACCGCCCGCCGCACGAGCAGCTGTCCGAGCGCGAGCTGCAGGTGTTCCTGCGCCTGGCCAAGGGCGAGACGGTGGGCCAGATCGCCGAGGGCATGTTCCTCAGCGTCAAGACGGTCAGCACCTACCGGGCGCGCACGCTGGAGAAGCTGCAGCTCGAGACCAACAGCGACCTCACGTACTACGCGCTGAAGAACGGCCTGATCCAGTAGCCGCGGGCCGCGGCGTCCGCGCGCCGTCGCGTCGCGTCGGCCGAGCGCCATGTCCCGGCCTCGCGCGCGCACGCTCAGGCGGCGCGCGCGGCGCGCGCGACGCAGTGGTCGACCAGCGCGTCGATCTCGCCCGACTTGTCGAACACCGCGCTCGCGCCGAGCGCCAGGCACTGGCGCCGGATGTCCGCGGTGGCGTAGTTGGTGAGCACGACGCGCTCGAACGGCGCGGCGGCGGCGTGCAGCGCGCGCAGCACGCCCATGCCCGAGCCCTGGCGCAGGAAGATGTCGATGATGGCGATGTCGCACCGGTTGGCCGGATCGGACAGCCAGTGCAGCGCGCCTGCCTGGTCGACGGCGGTGCCCACCACCTTGACGGGGGCGAGTTCCTCGAGCGCGGCGATCAGGTTCTCCTGGATCACCGGGCTGTCCTCGACGACGAAAGCCAACAGGTTCGACATGCCACACATGGGTCCGTCGACGATGCCGGCGCGACCTTCTGCTCCACATTGTGCAACGACCGGGGTCGTCCCGATCGGGCGCGGCGCCTGCTGCGGGCGCCTGCGTTGCGGCGCCGCCGCTGCAGCGCCCG
>DASQCX010000157.1:0-5526 GCA_035634455.1 Burkholderiaceae bacterium | reverse complement strand
TGGCGGAGTGGACGGGACTCGAACCCGCGACCCCCGGCGTGACAGGCCGGTATTCTAACCAACTGAACTACCACTCCACGTGGTCGGCAACTTCGAACTTGCGTTCCAAGCGTTGCCTGCAACTTGTACCCGCTTTCGCTGGCGACCCTACGGGGATTCGAACCCCGGTACCGACCGTGAAAGGGTCGTGTCCTAGGCCTCTAGACGATAGGGTCTAAATCCTTTTCCACTCTCTGCCACGCGCTGCCGGCCTGCCCTGAAGGGGCGAATGGTGGAGGTAAGCGGGATCGAACCGCTGACCTCTTGCATGCCATGCAAGCGCTCTCCCAGCTGAGCTATACCCCCAATGTCGTTCCGACGTTTCCGCCGAAGCTGCATCGCGTGGTGAAGAGCGAAGACTGCTAGTATAGAACAGATTTCAAACGCTGCGCAAGCGGTCGAGCACAACTTCGCGTTGGAAAGTTGCAATCAACGCATCGATGGCGGGCGTCTGGGCGCGACCGCACACGACCACGCGCAGCGGGATGGCCAGCTGCGGCATCTTGATGCCGTGGGCGGCGAGCGTCTCCTTCATCGCGGCGGCGATCGCGGCCTTGTCCCAGGCCACCGTCTCGAGCTTCTCGCGCAGCGTGCGCAGCGCGGCCTTCGCGGCATCGGTGACGTGCTGGTCGAGGTCGGCCTGCGCGGGCGTCGGCGCCTTGAAGAACATCTCGATCCAGTCGGCGAGCTCCACCGTCGTCTGGCAGCGATCCTTCAGCAGCGCGCAGCGCGCGGCCATCGCGTCGTCGGCCGTCGCCGCGATGCCGCGCTTGGCGAGCTGGCCGACGACCAGTGCCGCAAGGCGGGCGTCGTCGGCCTGCTTCATGTGGTGCGCGTTGACCCACAGCAGCTTGGCCGCGTCCCATTGCGCGGGGCTCTTGTTCAGGTGCGAGCCGTCGAACCACGACACCATCTGGTCCAGCGTGAACAGTTCGTCGTCGCCATGGCTCCAGCCCAGGCGCGCGAGGTAGTTGTTCATGCCCTCGGGCAGGAAGCCGTTGGCCTCGTACTCGGTCACGCTGACCGCGCCGCGGCGCTTGGACAGCTTCAGGCCGTCGTCGCCCAGGATGATGGGCAGGTGGCCGAACCGCGGCAGCGCCGCGCCGAGCGCGCGGAACATGTTGATCTGCCAGGGCGTGTTGTTGATGTGCTCGTCGCCGCGGAAGACGTGGCTGATGCGCATGTCCCAGTCGTCGACCACCACCGCGAAGTTGTACGTCGGCACGCCGTCGTCGCGCACGATGATGAGGTCGTCGATCTCCTTGTTGTGGATCGTGATCGGCCCCTTGACGAGGTCGTCCCAGGTCACCTCGCCGTCCAGCGGATTGGCGAAGCGCACCACCGGCTTCACACCCGCGGGCACCGGCGGCAGCGTCTTGCCGGGCAGCGGGCGCCAGGTGCCGTCGTAGCGGCGCTTCTCGCCGCGCGCCTCCTGGTCGGCCTTCATCTTCTCGAGGTCTTCCGGCGTGCAGTAGCACAGGTAGGCGGTGCCAGCGGCCAGCATCGTGTCGACGACCGCCTTGTAGCGATCCAGGCGCTGCATCTGGTAGACCGGGCCCTCGTCGTACGACAGGCCCAGCCAGTTCATCGCCGCGATGATCTGGTCGACCGAATCCTGCGTCGAGCGCGCGACGTCGGTGTCCTCGATGCGCAGCACGAACTGCCCGCCGTGATGGCGCGCGTAGGCCCACGAATACAGCGCCGTGCGCGCGGTGCCGAGGTGGAGGAAGCCCGTCGGCGACGGGGCGATGCGGGTGCGGATGGTCGTGGTCACGTTTGTCTTCGAAAACGAGAAGGCACCCCGCAGGGTGCCGTGGTCGGTGCGTGCGTGGGAGTGTCGACTAAAGCGGCGTCAGTCGCCGGTGTTCTGCAGCGCCAGGCGCGAGCGGGCCGGATCGTCCTCCTCGGTCTGCTGCGAGCGGCGCTGCTCGCGCATCGTCGAGAAGTCCTCGACCGAGACGTCGCCGGTGATGTAGCGGCCGTCGAAGCACGAGGCCTCGAAGCTCGCGACCTTGCCGTTGAGCTTGCCGACCACGCGCTTCATCGCGTCGACGTCCTGGTAGATCAGCGCGTCGGCGCCGATGAAGTCGCGGATCTCGTCCTGCGTGCGGCCCGAGGCGATCAGCTCCTCCGGCGTGGGCATGTCGATGCCGTACACGTTCGGGTACTTCACCGGCGGCGCCGCCGAGGCCATGTAGACCTTGTTGGCGCCGGCCTCGCGCGCCATCTGAACGATCTCCTTGGAGGTCGTGCCGCGCACGATGGAGTCGTCCACCAGCAGCACGTTGCGGCCCTTGAACTCGACGCCGATCGCGTTGAGCTTCTGGCGCACCGACTTCTTGCGCACCGACTGCCCCGGCATGATAAAGGTGCGGCCGACGTAGCGGTTCTTGACGAAGCCCTCGCGGTACGGCTTGCCGATCTTCTGCGCGAGCTGCATCGCCGACGGGCGGCTGGACTCGGGGATCGGGATGACGACGTCGATGTCCGACGGCGGCATCGTCGAGATCAGGCGCTGCGCCAGCGTCTCGCCCATGTTCAGGCGCGCCTGGTAGACCGAGATGCCGTCGATGACGGAGTCGGGGCGCGCCAGGTACACGTACTCGAACATGCACGGGTTGAGCGTCGGGTTCTCGGCGCACTGGCGGGCGTGCACCTGGCCGTCCAGGTCGATGAACAGCGCCTCGCCGGGCTGCACGTCGCGCACGACCTGGTGGCCCGTGCCTTCCAGCGCCACGCTCTCGCTGGCGACGATCACGCTGGGGCCGTCCGGCGTGTCGGCCGTGCCGTAGATCAGCGGGCGGATGCCGAACGGGTCGCGGAAGGCGAGCAGGCCGTGGCCGGCGATCAGCGCGACGACCGCGTACGAGCCCTTGATGCGCTTGTGCACGGCCGCGACGGCCTTGAAGATGACCTCGGGCGTGAGCTTCGAACCGGCGGCGGCGTTGGCCAGCTCGTGCGCGAGGATGTTGATCAGCACCTCGGTGTCGCTCTCGGTGTTGATGTGGCGGCGATCCCGGTCGATCAGCTCGGCCTTGAGCGCGTGCGCGTTGGTCAGGTTGCCGTTGTGGACCAGCACGATGCCGAACGGCGCGTTGACGTAGAACGGCTGCGCCTCTTCCTCGCTGTAGGCGTTGCCCGCGGTCGGGTAGCGCACCTGGCCCAGGCCCACCGTGCCCGGCAGCGCGCGCATGTTGCGAGTACGGAACACGTCGCGCACCATGCCGCGCGCCTTGTGCATGAAGCACTTGGTGCCCTGCATCGTCACGATGCCGGCGGCGTCCTGCCCGCGGTGCTGCAGCAGCAGCAAGGCGTCATAGATCAACTGGTTGACGGGAGATTTCGAAATCACGCCGACGATGCCGCACATGGTTGGTTCCGTTTCCTGAAATACCGAGAGAGAGAATTCGTTTCCTGACCGCCGCCGGCTGCCGCAGCCATAACCGTAGCCGAGATCGGCCCGAATAGGTGGGGTCTTACGTCTTACGTGTGGATGTGCACGTTAAGTGACTGCGGAAGGACCGGTTTCAACCCTTCCAGCGCCAGGCCCAACCAGAGCGCCCCATGCGAGCTTTTCCACGTCGTGGAAGTCGCGTATGGCGACAGCATCACCAGCGTCGCCACGACCACGCAGACGAGCACGCCGCGCGCCGCGCCGAACACGCCGCCCAGCAGGTGGTCGACGAACGACAGCGGCGTGGCCGAGACCAGCGCCCGCAGCATGCGCGCCAGCAGCGTGCAGGTGAGCAGGATCGCGACGAAGACGCCGACATAGGCCAGCCACAGCCGCACCTGCGGTTCGTTGCCGGACGGCAGGATGTCCGCCAGGAACGGGCCGGCCGAGTTGGCGATCACGAAGGCGACCAGCCAGCCCAGCAGCGACACGATCTCGAACACGAAGCCGCGCCACAGGCCGATCAGCACCGACAGGCCGAACACGGCCAGCAGGGCGAGGTCGACCCAGCCGAGCTGGATGTCGAGATGCGACGGGTTCACAGCGAGAGCACCACGGCCTGCTGGCCCTCGGCCTTGATCCGCGCGGCCGCCTTGTCGGCCTCGGCCCGGGTCGCGTAGGGGCCGATGCGCACGCGGATGCGCCTGCCTGTGGGGGTGTCCACCGGCTGGGTGTAGGTCTTCATGCCCAGCTTCTCGACCTTGCTGCGCGCGTCGCGCACCTTGGCGTCGTCGAGGAAGGCGCCGACCTGGACGACGAAGCGGCCGGCGGCGGTGTCGGCCGGCTTGTCGGCCGATGCGCCGGCCAGGATGGCGGCGGGGGACTCCTTCGCGGCCGGCGGCAGCACCGGGCCCGCGGCGCGCGGCGCCTCGGCCGGCGCCGCGACCTTCTCCGCCCTGGCGGCCGGCTTGGCCGAGGCGCCCTTGCCGCCCATCGACGGTGCGACGTAGGCTGCCTTCTCCGCCGCGCCGCTGGCGCGCGAGGCAGCGGGCGCCGGCGGCGTCGCCAGCGCAGCGAACGCGGACTTGTCGCCCGCCTGCGAAGCGGCCGCGGAGGCCGCCGCCGGCGCGGACGGCCGCGCGTCGTACGACACGGGTTCGACCGCCGGCGCCGAGGCGGCACGCGTCGCCGCGGCGGGGGTCGCGTGCGCGCCCGCGTGCGAGGACGCGTCGACCACGCCCGGCGCGTTGCGGGCCGGGATCTCGATGGGCAGGTCGACCGGGACCGGGCGCGGCTGCGTCTCGAACAGCAGCGGGAAGCCGATCACGCCCGCCAGCAGCAGCACGGTCGCGCCCATCAGGCGGGTGCGGGCGCGGGCGCGCACGTCACGCAAGGCGTCGGCGGCGCCGGGATTGCGCGTGCTGGCCAGCGGGGCCTGGCGAGCAGGCGACCTGCCGGCCCGGCCCGGGCTCGCGGTCTTGCCCGGTGCGGCGGCAGCCTGCTTGTTGCGTGAAAAAATCGACAGCAGCCCCATGCCTTCTCATCGGAGTCCGGGGCCGGACAGGTGGCGTCGGCGCGGCGCGCGCCGCAGCTTCAACCGAGATGTCGGGCCACCAGGCGCGGGGGGCCGTCCTTCAGCACGCCGCCCACGGTGTAGAACGAGCCGAAGACCACGATTCTATCAGCCGGGTCTGCCTGGGCGAGCGCCGCGGACAAGGCCTCGGCGGGCGAGGCGAAGGTGCTGACGCGCGGCTTGGGCGAGGCCGACGGCGCCGTCGCGGTGAGCGACCACACGCACTCGGCCAGCTCGGTGGCCTTGGCGGCGCGCGGCAGCGGCAGGTCGGTGAGCATCCAGTCGTCGACCAGGTGGACGATCTTGCCGAGCGCGCCGGCCAGGTCCTTGTCGTGCATCGCGCCGAACACGGCGAAGGTGCGCTTGAAGAATCCCATCTGGTCCAGGTTGAGCGCCAGCGCCGCGACCGAGTGCGGGTTGTGCGCGACGTCCAGCACCAGCGCCGGCTGGCCCGGGATGATCTGGAAGCGGCCCGGCAGGTCGATCGACGCCAGGCCCGTGCGCACGGCCTGCGCCGTGA
>DASQCX010000156.1:0-1565 GCA_035634455.1 Burkholderiaceae bacterium | reverse complement strand
CCACGACCAACCTTCCCACCCCTGCCATGCACGCTCCTCCGCAGCACTTGAGACGCCAGACCGAGCTGCCGACAGAAGCACACTGTGAGCCGGCACGCGATGACACACTATGACATGTGCCGCCGCGGATGGTCCACCGCGGCACCCCTGGGGAAGCGCGCAGGAGCACGGAAACGCGCGTGGCGAGGGCGACGCCATCGCCCGCGCCGGCCCGGGGGCAGGAAGAGTTCCTCGCGCACGATGCTGGTGCCGCGTCAGGCTTAACGGCGGCAGCCGCAATTGGCCGCCATCACCAGGCGCCCCGGACGGATCAAATATAGCGCGCGGCGCATGAGCTCCGCCGCCTCGTCCGGCCGCGCGAGCTGCGGGCTGCGGCGGCTCTGTACGCCAGCCGGCGATGTTCTACGCCGGGTCGCCGCCGCCCCGAGCGCGTCGCCGCCGTTGTCGCCCGCCTTTGAGATGACGACGTCGCCACCGCGGGTCGCGCAACGGCAAGGCGTGCGTGGCGCGCTGGTCCGCGTGACTGCGCCGCCGGATTGTCGCAACGGCGTTAGCCACGGCGAGGACGCCGCGGGGAACGCAGCTGCGCGGCGATGAGGGCGTGACGCTGCCAGGGCGCTCACGCGAACGCGAAGGCCGTCCGGTTGGGCTACGTGCGCGGCGCGCAATCCGCGCCGCGGCCGGCGGGGGCGGGTGTGCGCCTGGTCGTCGGGTCGATCGTGCGGAGCATGCGTTCGCAGCCGGTGCGGGCCTCAGCCCGCCAAGGCTCGCCGTTGCAAATGCGTGGCGAGTGCGTCGCGAATGTGGGCGCTGCGCTGCTCCCAGTCGCTGCCGTGGGGGCTCGGCGGACCGTCGCCGCTTGCGAGCATGCCGCGGGGGGCGTTGGACAGCGCGTTAGCGTCCTGTTCGCGCCCCGGCAACGCATTCAAGCGGGCGGCCAACATCTGCAGCTCGCACAGAATGGTGGCCCGGCGCGCCTCGTGCTCGGCCGCCAAGGTGCGCACGTCTTCTAACAGCTGATGGTCTGTCGCCCGCAACGCATCGCTCAGTTCTGCGACCAGGTTGGCCTCGTGCTGCGCCTGCTGGTTCATGCGCACGCGCATGTGTTCGAGCTGTTGCACCAGGTCGGTCATGCTGCCTCCGTGAGCGTCGCGATTGCGACTACAACGCTGACGAATCAACTTGCTGCGCGTTGCGTAATAGCATTTCCGACAACGTTTCGGCTGGCCAGATACAACCATCGCGGCCGCGGCGCCTATCCACAGGGTTGTGGGGCGAGCAGCCGCGTACGCACCGGCGCCAATCGCCGTCGCCGCGGGCTGGCATTTCGCGGCGGCTGCGCTGCCGCCGGCAGCGACCCGCGGCGCCGGCGACGCCGCTGCAGTCGTGCGCCCGCCACCCCCTCAACCCCCCCCTCCTTCGCCGGGGGCGTGAGCGAGCGGGGCAACGCCCGGGCCGGCGATGGCGCCGATCGGAGGGGGCCGACGCCGATCAGGGCTGCGCTTCGGGTCGCACACGTTCGCGGCAGGGCGGCGGCCGATGCCAGAGGGTCGGCTCCGCAAGAC
>DASQCX010000155.1:0-1731 GCA_035634455.1 Burkholderiaceae bacterium | reverse complement strand
GCTCCGGCGTCCCCGCGAGAACGAGCGTGTCGCCCGATGCAAGGCGCTGGTCGCCCTTGGCCGGGACGACGCGGCCGTTCGAGAGGCGCAGCGAGACGACCTGGACGCCGAGGTCGTCGAGCGCGGACTCGCCGAGCGTCTGGCCGGCGCAGGCGGCGCCGGGGGGCACGGTGACGCTGGCCAGGCGGGTCTGCTGCTGCTCGCCGCCGACGTCGTCGTCGGCGCCGTGGAAGAAGCCGCGCAGCAGGCCGTAGCGCGCCTCGCGGGCGTCACGCGCGAGGCGGATCACGCGGCGCATCGGCACGCCCATCAGCGCCAGCGCGTGCGAGGCCAGCATCAGCGAGCCCTCGATCGCCTCGGGCACGACCTCGGTAGCGCCGGCGGCCTTGAGCGCCTCCAGGTCGCTGTCGTCGATCGTGCGCACGATCACGGGCACGCGCGGCGCGTGCGTCTGCACCAAGTGCAGCACCTTCAGCGCCGACGGCGTGTCGTGGTAGCTGCACACCACCGCCGCCGCGCGCGCGAGGCCGGCGGCCATCAGGCTGGACAGCCGCGCCGCGTCGCCGAACACCACGTTCTGGCCGGCCGCCGCGGCCTGGCGCACGCGGTCGGGGTCGAGGTCCAGCGCCATGAACGGGATGCGCTCCACTTCCAGCATGCGCGCCAGGTTCTGGCCGGAGCGGCCGTAGCCGCAGATGATCACGTGCTTCTCGGCCTTGATCGCGCGCTTGGCGATGGTGGTCAGCGCCACCGACTGCATCAGCCAGTCGCTGCTGGCCAGCTTCATCACGATGCGGTTGGCGTACAGGATCAGGAACGGCGAGGCGAGCATCGACAGCACCATGCTGGCCAGCACCGGCGCGACCCAGCGGTCGGGCAGCACGTGGTTGTCGGTGCCCAGGCTCAGCAGCACGAAGCCGAACTCGCCGGCCTGCGCGAGGTACAGGCCGGTGCGCAGCGCGACGCCCGCCGCGGCGCCGAACAGCCGCGCCAGCCCGGCCACCAGGCTCGCCTTGACGAGGATGGGCACCGTCGTGAGCACGATCACCGCCACCCACTCGTCGGCCAGCACGTGCCAGTCCAGCTTCATGCCGATCGTGATGAAGAACAGGCCCAGCAGCACGTCGTGGAACGGGCGGATGTCGGTCTCCACCTGGTGCTTGTATTCGGTCTCGGCGATCAGCATGCCGGCGACGAACGCGCCGAGCGCGAGCGACAGTCCGGCCAGCTCGGTCACCGCGGCCAGGCCCAGCGTCACGCCCAGCAGGCTCAGCATGAACAGCTCGTCGCTCTTGCGGCGCGAGATGGCCGTCAGGAACCACTTCATCACCTTCTGGCCGCCCGACAGCAGCACCGCCAGCACGACCACCGCCTTGACGATCGCGGGCACCAGCGTCCTGAACAGGTCCTTCGTGTCGCCGCCCAGCGCCGGGATGATGACCAGCAGCGGCACCACGGCCAGGTCCTGGAACAGCAGCACGCCCATCACGCGGCGGCCGTGCTCGCTCTCGAGCTCCAGCCGCTCGGCCATCAGCTTGGCGACCAGGGCCGTGCTCGACATCGCCATCGCGCTGCCCAGCACGGCGGCGCCCTGCCAGCTCAGTTCCCAGCGGCGCGCCGCCAACCCGAACCCCCAGGCGAGCAGGAAGTTGCCGGCGATGGCGCCGACGATCGTCAGCACCACCTGGGAGGCGCCGAGGCCGAACACCAGCGTGCGCATGGCGCGCAGCT
>DASQCX010000154.1:0-2055 GCA_035634455.1 Burkholderiaceae bacterium | reverse complement strand
CGCGCCGCGCGCGGCGGCGATGACGGCGGCCATCTCCACCGGGTGGTGGCCGTAGTCGTCGATCAGCGTGAACGCGCCGCCGCCCTTCTCGGCCGCCACGGCGACCTCGCCATAGCGCTGGAAGCGGCGGCCCACGCCCGTGAAGCCTTCGAGCGCGCGCTGCAGGGCGGCGTCGGGCAGCTCGAGCTCGGTGGCCACGGCGATCGCCGCGAGCGCGTTGCGCACGTTGTGCTCGCCGGGCAGGTTCAGCGTGACGTCGAGATCGGGCATGCGCTGACCGTTGCGGCGCCTGCAGGTGAAGCGCATCCGGCCGCCCTCGAGCGCCTGCACGTCGACGGCGCGCACCTGGACGTCCTCGCCGAGGCCGTAGGTGATGACCGGGCGCGAGACCATCGGGATGATGGAGCGCACGCCGGGGTCGTCGGCGCAGACGACGGCCGCGCCGTAGAACGGCATGCGGTGCAGGAAGTCCACGAACGCGCCCTTCAGGCGCGCGAAGTCGTGGCCGTAGGTGTCCATGTGGTCGGCGTCGATGTTGGTGACGACGGACAGGACGGGCATCAGGTTGAGGAAGGACGCGTCGGACTCGTCGGCCTCGACGACGATGTACTCGCCCGAGCCCAGGCGCGAGTTCGCGCCGGCGGAGTTCAGCTTGCCGCCGATGACGAAGGTCGGGTCGACGCCGGCCTCGGCCAGCACGCTGGTCACCAGCGACGTGGTCGTCGTCTTGCCGTGCGTGCCGGCGATCGCGATGCCCTTCTTCAGGCGCATCAGCTCGGCCAGCATCACGGCGCGCGGCACCACGGGCACGCGATGCGCGCGCGCGGCGACGACCTCGGGGTTGTCGCCCTTGACGGCCGTCGACGTGACGACGGCCTGCGCGCCCTCAATGTGGGCGGCGTCGTGGCCGACGAACACGCGGATGCCGAGGCTCGCGAGCCGGCGCGTCGTCGCCGTGTCGGCGAGGTCGGAACCGCTGACCGTGTAGCCCTGCCCTGCGAGCACCTCGGCGATCGCGCTCATGCCGGCGCCGCCGATTCCCACGAAGTGGATGCGCTTGATCTTGTGTTTCATTTGGTCAAAACCGGTGCGAAAAACCCGCCAGTGTACCGGGCGGAAACACACGATCGGACCGAATTTGTGCAGAGCCACATCATTCGGCCCTCTCCGCGTCGACAAGCGCTTCGAGAATGGCCGCGATGTCCTCCGTCGCGTTACGCCGACCCAGGCTGCGCGCGGCTTTTGCCATGTCCAGGCAGCGATCGCGCGTGAGGCTGCCGAGGCAGTCCGCTAGCGCGGCCGCGCTGAGCTGACTTTGCGGCAGATGAATTGCGGCACCCTCGCGCTCGAGCAGGACCGCGTTATCGCGCTGGTGCGAGGTCGTCGACACGACGAGCGGCACGAGCACGCTGGCCACGCCTGCGGCGGTGAGTTCGGCGGCGGTGATCGCACCGGCGCGGCAGATCACGAGATCGGCGGCGGCAAGCCGCTCGGGCATGTCTTCGATGAAGGGCAGCAGTTCGGCTTCGACGCCGGCCTTTGCGTAGGCGTCGCGCAGCGCCTCGATGTTCGCCTTGCCCGATTGATGCGTGACGATCGGACGCACGTCCGTGGCCAGTTTCGCAAGCGCAGGCGGCAGCGCTTCATTGAGCGCACGCGCGCCAAGACTGCCGCCGACGACCAGCACGCGCAGCGGACCGGTGCGTCCTGCGTAACGCGCGGCGGGCTCGGGCAATTCGCAGATCTCGCGCCGCACCGGGTTGCCGGTCACGACGGCTTTCTTCGCGAGCGAACCGAAGTCGCCCTTGAATCCAAACAGGACTCGGCGCGCGAACGGCGCCAGCAAGCGGTTCGACAAGAGCGGCGCGGCGTCCGCATTGACGAGCGCGAGCGGCCGGCTCGACAGCCCTGCGACGATGCCGCCCGGCACCGTCACGTATCCACCCATGCCGAGCACGACATCCGCGCGCGATTCGTTCATCAGCGTGCGGACACGGAAGAGACTCTTGAAGAACGCAACCGCACCGGACACCGCGTGGCCGATGCCTTTGCCAC
>DASQCX010000153.1:0-12553 GCA_035634455.1 Burkholderiaceae bacterium | reverse complement strand
CCACGGTCTTGCGGCCGTTGCGCAGCACACGGTGCTCGACGTGCCAGCGCACGGCGCGCGCAAGGACGACGCATTCGACGTCGCGCCCGATGGCGGTGATGTCCTCGGGCGTGAGCGTGTGGTCGACGCGCTCGACGTCCTGCTCGATGATCGGACCTTCGTCGAGGTCGGCGGTGACGTAGTGCGCCGTGGCGCCGATCAGCTTCACGCCGCGGTCGTGCGCCTGGTAGTACGGCTTGGCGCCCTTGAAGCTGGGCAGGAAGCTGTGGTGGATGTTGATGGCGCGGTTCTCGAGCACGCCGCACAGCTCGGGCGACAGGATCTGCATGTAGCGCGCCAGCACGACGAGGTCGACCGCCTCCTGCTCGACGATCGCCTGCACCGCCTGCTCCTGCGCGCGCTTGGCCGCGGCCGTGGCGCCGGGCGCCAGCGGCAGGTGGTGGAACGGCAGGCCGTAGCTGGCGGCGAGGTCGGCGAACGTCGTGTGGTTGGAGACGATCGCCGGGATGTCGATGTCGAGCTGGCCGCTGTGCCAGCGGAACAGCAGGTCGTTCAGGCAGTGGCCGTGCTGGCTCACCATCAGCATCACGCGCGGGCGGCGCGCCAGCGAATGCAGCTGCGAGTCCATCTCGAACTGCTGCGTCACGTTGGACAGCATGCGGTTCAGGGTGGCGACGTCGGCCAGCTGCGGCGGCGCCTCGAAGTGCACGCGCATGAAGAAGCGGCCCGTCGCGCCGTGGCCGGCGAGATCGCCGAACTGCTGCGAGTCGATGATGTTGCAGCCGGCCTGGAACAGCAGGCCCGACACGGCGTGCACGATGCCCTTGGTGTCCCGGCACGACAGCCGGAGGATGAATTCGCGCTCGCGGGAGAGAGAAGCCTGCATGCCCCGCATTGTAAGGAGGCCCCGCGGGCACGCGGCACGCGGGTTGCCGAACCGCCTTCGGATGCGCTTGCGCAGATGTGGGAATATCGGCCATGACCTTCGAAGATCGCTTCGCCGCCGTGCGGCGCCGTCATCCGGCGAACCGCCTGCTGCAGCCGACGCTCGCGTTGTGCGCCGCCCTCGCGTGCGCGGGCGCCGCGCGCGCGCAGGACGCCGCCGCGCTGCACGCGAAGTTCGATGCGCTGCAGGAGCGCCTCGCGCACAACGCGTACGGCCGGCCGCTGGTGCTGCAGTCCACGCAGGAGGGCGACCATGTCGAGGGCGAGGTCTACGCGCGCGTCGACCAGCCCTACGCTGCCGTGCAGAAGGCGCTGCAGGGCGCCGACAACTGGTGCGGCATCCTGATCTTGCACCTCAACGTGAAGATGTGCCACGCGCAGCCCGCGGGGCTGGACATGGCGCTGGGCCGCAAGTACGACCAGCCGGTCGAGGACGCCTACCGGCTGCATTTCGACTACAGGCCGGTGGTCGACGGGCCCCAGTACCTGCGAACGGAACTCACGTCCGGCGACGGGCCGCTGGGCACGCGCGACTACCGCATCGCCGTCGAGGCCGCGCCGCTGGACGCCGGCCACACGATGCTGCACATGAGCTACGCCTACGGCTTCGGCTTCACCGCGAAGGTGGCGATGAACGCCTACCTGTCGACCACCGGCGCCGACAAGGTGGGCTTCAGCGTCGCCGGCAAGGACGCGGACGGCAAGCCCGAGTACGTCGGCGGCATGCGCGGCCTCACCGAGCGCAACACGATGCGCTACTACCTCGCCATCGAGGACTACGTCGCCGCGCCCGCGGCCGGCCAGCTCGAGCAGCGCCTGGCCACCTGGTTCGACGCCACCGAGCGCTACCCGCGCCAGCTGCACGAGTTGGATCGGGCCGACTACATCGCGATGAAGCGCACCGAGGCGAAGCGCTGAGGCCCGGCGACAATGGCGCGATGCGACGCCACCGCCTGCACCCATGACCATCGCCCCCTACCTGCGCGAGATCGGCCGCGGCAAGGACGGCGCGCGCTCGCTGACGCGCGAGCAGGCCGCCGACCTGATGGCCCGGCTGCTGGACGGCCAGGTCGGCGACGTCGAGGCCGGCGCGTTCGCGATCGCGATGCGCATCAAGGGCGAGACGCCCGAGGAACTGGCCGGCTTCATGGACGCCGTCGCGCCGCGCCTGCTGCCGCTGCCCGAGCCGCCCGCGGCCGGCGCCGTGGTGCTGCCGTCGTACAACGGCGCGCGCAAGCTGCCCAACCTCGTGCCGCTGCTGGCGCTGCAGCTGGCGCGCGAGGGCCTGCCGGTGCTGGTGCACGGCCTGGAGGAGGACCCGGGACGCGTGACGACGGCCGCGGTGTTCGAGGCGCTGGGCCTGCCGCCGGTGCGCGACGCCGCCGGCGTGGCCGCGCGCTGGGCCGCGGGCGCGCCGGCGTTCATCGCGACCGACGACCTGCACCCGTCGCTCGCCCGCGTGCTCGCGCTGCGCCGCGTGATCGGCCTGCGCAACCCGGCGCACTCGCTGGCCAAGCTGCTGCCGGCGCTGGGGCCGCGGCGCAACGCGGTGCGCGTCGTCAACCACACGCATCCGGAGTACGCGGCCAGCCTGGGCGAGTTCCTCGCGCTGACCCGCGCCACCGCGCTGCTGATGCGCGGCACCGAGGGCGAGCCGGTGGCCGACGCGCGGCGTTGCCCGAAGCTCACGGCCTTCCTGGACGGCGTCGAGCAGCCGGCGCTGTCGGTGCCGGCGCAGGGCGGCTCGCTGCTGTCGGTGCCGGAGCTGCCGCCGGCGATCGACGCGGCGACCACGGCGCGCTACATCGAGGACGTGCTGGCCGGCGCGAAGCCGCTGCCCACGCCGATCGCCACGCAGATGATGGCGCTGCGCGCGCTGGCCGACGCCGGCCGCGCGTGAGGCCGCGGTTCGACGGCCGACCCCGATCGGCGGCGGCGTGCGGGTCGCACGCGGCGCGCGGCCGTCCGTGGATGCTCAGGCCGCTGGCAGGTTGACGCTGAAGACCGAGCCCACGCCCAGCACGCTGCGCGCGGTGATGCGCCCGCCCATCAGCTGCGTCAGCGACTGCGACAGCGCCAGCCCGAGGCCGGCGCCCGCGATGGCGGAGGCCTCGCGCCCGAGCCGGTTGAACGGCTGGAACAGGCGTGCGCGGTCGGCGGGGCTGATGCCGTGGCCCGTGTCCTCGACCTCGATCAGCCACTCGTCGTCGACGGCGCGCGCCCGCAGCGTCACGCAGCCGTCCGGACGGTTGTACTTGACGGCGTTGCTCAGCAGGTTGGTCAACACCTGGCGCAGCCGCGTCGGATCGGCGCGCACGACGGCGCAGGCCTGCTGCAGCGCGCCGCCGGCGTCGGGGTTCTCGACCTCGACCCGGATGCGCGCGCCGTCGGCCTGCGGGCGGCACCACGCGGCGCAGGATTCGAACAGCGGCGCCAGCGCGACGTCCTGCAGCTGGATCGGCAGGTGCGCCGCCTCGGCCAGCGACAGGTCGAGCAGGTCGCCGATCATCGCGAGCAGGTGGTCGCCGGCCTCGTGGATCAGCTTGACCTGCTGGCGCTGCGCGGGCATCGCGGCGAGCGCGGGGTCGGTGGCCAGCAGCTGCGCGAAGCCCAGCACGGCGTTCAGCGGCGTGCGCAGCTCGTGGCTGATGCGCGAGAGGAACATCGTCTTGGCGCTGCTGGCGGCCTCGGCGGCGAGGCGGTCGCGCTGCGCCTGCTCGAGCTCGCGCAGCAGCGTGGCGTCGGTCTGCGTGCCGAACATGCGTGCGGGCTTGCCGCCGCGATCCCACTCGACGATGCGGCCGCGCTCCTCGATCCAGCGCCACTGGCCGTCGGCGGCCTTGGCGCGGTAGACGGCGCGGTACAGCGGCTCCTCGCCGCGCACGTGGGCCTCGAAGGCCGCGTCGATCAGCGCCAGGTCGTCCGGGTGCACGATGCGGTCCCAGTCGGCCTGCGTGCGGCCCAGCGTGTTCATCGGGTAGCCGAGGATGCGCTCGCCCTCGTCGATGTCGCCCAGCACGTCGGTGGCCAGATCCCACTCCCAGACGTAGGTGCCGGCCTCGTGCATCGCGGTGCGCTGCAGCGCCAGCGAGCCGGGCAGGGCCTGGCCGGCGTGCTCGACCAGGCCGGCCAGCAGCGCGGCGGCGGTGTCGCGCACGGGCTGCAGGCACTCGCCCCAGGCGTCGTGCGACAGGCCGTGCGGCAGGCGCGTGCGCAACTCGCCGATGACGACGCCGGAATGGCTGCACGGCCAGGCCGATTGCAGCGGCTCGCCCGCGCGCGAGGCGGGACGGCGCTGCCCGGGCTGCGCGTGGATCGGCGGCATGGCGATGCCGCCGCCGGGCGGCTGCGGCCACAGCCAGCATTCCTCGCCGGTCAGCGCGGCGAGCGCGCGCAGCAGCGTCGCCAGCGCGTGGCCGTGGTCGTTGCGGCGGGCGTAGTCCAGCAGCGCGGCGTAGGACAGCGCGCGCGTCTGGTCGAGGGTGGGCGGGGCCGCGTCGGGCGACGCGGCGTCAGCGGCGGGCGCCGGCGATGTCATGCCGGCGCTTGCTGTCAGTGACCCGCGGCGATCTTGACGCCGGCGGCCAGCTGGTAGGTCGTGCCGCAGTACGGGCAGCGGCCGCGGCCGTCGTGGCTCAGGTCGATGTAGACCTTGGGGTGGCCGCTCCACAGCGGCATCTTCGGGTTCGGGCAGAAGACGACGCCGGGGCCCTCCAGGTCGCTGGCGGTGACTTCGACGACGGACGATTGTTCGGTCATGGGATGCTCGGGATTCTTGGGAAGGGCGTGATCAGACCGCGGTCAGCCAGTCGGCGTACTTCGGGTTGCGGCCGTTGACGATGTCGAAGAACGCGGACTGGATCTTCTCGGTGACCGGGCCGCGCGAGCCCTGGCCGAGCTCGATGCGGTCCAGCTCGCGGATGGGCGTGACTTCGGCGGCGGTGCCGGTGAAGAAGGCCTCGTCGGCGATGTAGACCTCGTCGCGCGTGATGCGCTTTTCCACCAGCTTGATGCCCAGGTCCTGGCAGATGTGGAAGATGGTGTTGCGCGTGATGCCGTTGAGCGCGCCGGCCGACAGGTCGGGCGTGTAGACGACGCCGTTCTTGATCACGAAGATGTTCTCGCCCGCGCCCTCGGACACGAAGCCGGCGGAGTCGAGCAGCAGCGCCTCGTCGTAGCCGTCGTCCGTGGCTTCCATGTTGGCCAGGATCGAGTTGGAATAGTTCGACACCGCCTTGGCCTGCGTCATCGTGATGTTGACGTGGTGGCGCGTGTAGCTCGAGGTCTTGACGCGGATGCCGCGCTTGAGGCCTTCCTCGCCGAGGTAGGCGCCCCAGGCCCAGGCCGCGACCATCAGGTGGATCCGGTTGCCCCTGGGGCTGACGCCCAGCTTCTCGGAGCCGATCCAGGTGAGCGGGCGCAGGTAGCAGCTCTCGAGCTTGTTCTCGCGGACGACGGCGCACTGGGCCTCCATCACCTGCTCCGGCGAGAACGGGATCTTCATGCGCAGGATCTTGGCCGAGTTGAACAGACGCTCGGTGTGCTCGCGCAGGCGGAAGATGGCCGTCTTGCCGCTGGCCGTCTTGTAGGCACGCACGCCCTCGAAGGCGCCGCAGCCGTAGTGCAGCGTGTGCGTGAGGACGTGGATCTTGGCGTCGCGCCAGTCGACGAGCTCGCCGTCCATCCAGATCTTGCCGTCGCGATCGTCCATGCCCATGGGATTGCCTCGAAAGAAGGGGAAAGCCCGAATTCTAGGGCCGCGGCGCCCGGCCGGCGAGCCGTCGCGGGCCGCGCCGCGCCATCCTGCAGAATTCCGCCCGATATGCCGTCCACGCCGCCGCCCGCCTCGCCGTCCGTCAACCTGCAGCTCGCTCACGCCAGCCACCGCGGCGCCGGCGCGCTGCCGCTGCGCTTGCTGGCGCACGACGTCGACCTGGCGCTCAACGTTGGCGCGCTGTTCCGCATCGCCGACGCGCTGGGCGTGGAGCACGTGCACCTGACGGGCACGTCGCCGTTGCCGCCCGATCCGAAGATCCGCCGCAGCGCGCGCTCGGCGGAGCGCCACGTGGCGTGGTCGCACGCGGCCGATCCGTTGGCCGTCGTCGCGCAGCTGAAGGCGCAGGGCTGGCGCATCGTGGCGCTGGAGCTGAGCACGCACAGCGTCCCGTTGCACGAGCTGGCGGTGGCGCCGGGCGAGCGCGTGTGCCTGGTCGTCGGCGCGGAGAACGCCGGCGTCATGCAGGCGCTGCTGGACGCGGCCGACGCCACCGTGCACATCCCGATGCGGGGGCACAACTCGTCGATGAACGTGGCCAACGCGTGCGCGATCGCGACGTACGAGATCGGGCGGCGATTGGGCGGGTGAGGTGTACGGCTAACCCGCCCGACGTCCCATGAAGCCGGTGGCCAGCGCGTCGGCCCAGTCGCCGCGGCCGTTGGCCTCGGCGCGCGCGGCGGCGGCCTGCCAGTCGTAGGGCGTGGCGCGCAGCTGCACGTGCCAGGCGCCGTGGCGGTCGCGCTCCAGCAGCGCCCAGCGCGCGTCCGGCGTGCCGTTCTCGACGACATGCGCGAACGGATGGTCGTCGTCGTACGCCTGCAGCCCGACGCTGCCCGGGTTGACGACCAGCGGCCCGCCGGGCACCGCCATCGCGCGCGGCACGTGCGTGTGGCCGCACAGGATCAGCGCGGCGGCCAAGCCGGCGCGGGTGCCGCCGGCCGGGGTCTCGCCCGCGCGGGCGGCCAGCTCGACGGCGGTGGCCGCGCGCAGGCCGCGTTGGCCGGCGACCCCGAAGCCCGGCGTCACCGTCTCCATGAAATAGACCAGGTCGCTGGCCGGCGTGCCGTGGCACAGCAGGACGTCGTCGGCCAGCCAGTGCGTGGCGGGCAGCGCGGCGAGCCACGCGCGCTCGGGCGCGCCGAGCGCCCGCGCCGCGTACGCGTCGGACGCGCCCATGCGCGCGACGTCCGGCGCCAGCGCCTGGCGCTCGTGGTTGCCGGCGATCGTGCGCCAGCGCGCGGGTTCGGCCGCGGCGCGCGCCATCAACCACTGCACGGTCTCCTGCGGCCACAGCGGGCCAGAGGCGATGTCGCCGAGGTTGACGACCAGCGCCGGCGCCGCGCGCTCGATCTCCGCCCACACCGCCTCGAGGGCGGGCAGGTTGCCGTGGATGTCGGAGAGGGCTGCGATGCGGGTGGTCTGCACGACGGGACTGCGGGCTGCGACGGACATCGCAGCGTAGCACCGCCGCCATGGTCGCTCCCGCCGGGAAGCGATCGACGACCCGGCTTCGCGGGGGCCGGTGGTCCCGATCCGCGGCGCCAGCGCGTTCGTCGGCGAAAACCGACGATTCGCCAAGGCAGGGATGGCAATGCGCACCCGCGCCACTAGGATAGTGACTCGACCATGGCGACAGCCTGCGTCGCCGCATCGCCGTCCTCTTCCTAGCAGAGCCCGATCATGATCCTCGACACCCACGCCCGCGTCGCCGCCATCCTCCACATCGTCCTGGCCAGCCTGTCGCTGCTCGTGCTGCTGGTGATTGGCGCGCTGGTCGGCGCCTTCGGGGCGTACGGCGCGTCGATCGGGGTCGAACGCCAGATCGCGGAGTGGGTCGGCGGCATCGGCATGATCCTGGTCGCCTCGTTCGCCGTGATCGCGCTCCTGGAGATCGTGGGCGCCGTGCTGCTGCTGCGCGGCAGCGATTCGGGGCGCGTCATCACGCTCGCCTTCAGCGCCCTGCACCTGCTGAACATCCCGTTCGGCACGGCCGTCGGCGTCTATTCGCTGTGGGCGCTGCTGCGAGAGATGCCCAAGCCGGTGGCGACGCAGCCGCCGGCGCGCGTCGAGCCCGCGCAGTCGTTCTGAGCTGCGGCGGCGGACGGCCGCCGCTCGCGACGCCCGCTACAGGCCGCGCAACACCTCGATCGCCTCCTCGATCCGCTCCACGGCGTGGATCGTCAGCCCCTCGATCGCCTTCTTCGGCGCGTTGGCCTTGGGCACGATGGCCACCGAGAAGCCGAGCTTGGCGGCTTCCTTCAGGCGATCCTGGCCGCGCGGCGCCGGGCGCACCTCGCCGGCCAGGCCGACCTCGCCGAACGCGAGGAAGCCGCGCGGCAGGGCGCGGTTGCGGATCGAGCTCTGGATGGCCAGCAGCACGGCCAGGTCGGCCGCGGGCTCGCTGATGCGCACGCCGCCGACGGCGTTGACGAAGACGTCCTGGTCGCCGGTGGACACGCCCGCATGCCGGTGCAGCACCGCCAGCAGCATCGCCAGGCGGTCGCGCTCCAGGCCCACCGACAGCCGGCGCGGGCTGGGGCCGCCGGCATCGACCAGGGCCTGGATCTCGACCAGCATCGGCCGCGTGCCCTCCAACGTGACCAGCACGCAGCTGCCCGGCACTGGCTCGCCGTGCGTGGACAGGAAGATGGCGCTCGGGTTGGCCACGCCCTTGAGTCCGCGCTCGGTCATCGCGAACACGCCGATCTCGTTGACCGCGCCGAAGCGGTTCTTGAACGCGCGCACCAGGCGGAAGCTGGAGTGGGTGTCGCCCTCGAAGTACAGCACGGTGTCGACGATGTGCTCCAGCACGCGCGGGCCGGCAAGGCTGCCGTCCTTGGTGACGTGGCCCACCAGCACGATGGTGGTGCCGCCGGCCTTGGCGGTGCGCGTGAGCTGGGCCGAGCACTCGCGCACCTGGGCCACGGAGCCGGGCGCGGAGCTGAGCTGTTCGGAGTACAGCGTCTGGATGGAGTCGATGACGCAGAACGCCGGCTGCTCGGACTCGATCGTGGCGAGGATGCGCTCCAGGTTGATCTCGGCCAGCACGCGCACGTGCGTGCCGGGCAGGTCGAGCCGGCGCGAGCGCAGCGCCACCTGCGCGCCCGATTCCTCGCCGGTGACGTACAGCGCCTTCATCTGGCTGGACAGCGCGTCGACCGCCTGCAGCAGCAGCGTGCTCTTGCCGATGCCCGGATCGCCGCCGATCAGCACGACGCCGCCGGCCACGATGCCGCCGCCCAGCACGCGGTCGAGTTCCTCGATGCCGGTGGGCGTGCGGGCGACGTCGCCGGCGTCGATGTCCGCCAGCGTGGCCACCGGCTGGCTGCGCGCCAGCGCCTGGAAGCGGTTCTTGCCGCCGCCAGCGGGTTCGCCGACGCCTTCCTCCAGCGTGTTCCACGCCGAGCAATGCGGGCAGCGGCCCAGCCACTTGGGATTCGTGCCGCCGCAGGCGGAGCAGGTGAAGACGGTCTTGGGAGCAGCCATGGCCCCATTGTCACCTACTGTTCAAATCTACAGGTCGGCAAAACGCGCGATTTCGACCGGATCCGGCGGACAGGCGCTCCTCCATGACTCGGTGCCAACAAAGTGTCTGCGTGGCAGATGAATTCCGCGGTCGCAAGCGCGAGATCGGGCGTGCGGCTATGCGGCGGAAACCAACCGACCGGC
Source organism: Burkholderiaceae bacterium (assembly GCA_035634455.1). Taxonomy (GTDB): domain Bacteria; phylum Pseudomonadota; class Gammaproteobacteria; order Burkholderiales; family Burkholderiaceae_C; genus Scleromatobacter. The sequence goes on along the minus strand of DASQCX010000153.1, from coordinate 3,162 downwards.
CAGTCGGCACGGCCGCCGCGGCCTCGATGAGGCTGCGCCCACAGGGTTGGTGATTGAGTATGACGTTGGCAATATTTGTCGCTCCACCTGATATTTTGATCGCTATGCTAGGAAGGTGCACCCCTCCCGTGACCGAGGTCTCTCACATCATCGAAACGATGTGGCGCCTTCTGATATGATGAAGCCAATATTCAGTGGCGAGCCTACCCGCATGAGCAGAAGCACCCCGACGCGAAAGGAAGAGACGCACGAGCGGATCGTGGCGGCCGCTTCGCATGCGATTCGGCGCAACGGTTACGCCAGCACTGCCGTGGCTGACGTGATGAAGGCCGCAGGCCTGACCCATGGCGGCTTCTACGCGCACTTCGCTTCACGCGACGCAATGCTCGCCGAAGCGGCTGATCGAGCTGGTGGCGAAACGCTCAAGATGGCTGAGCGACTTGCCGCGGAAGTGCCGCATGACGAGTTTCTCTCGGCCATGTTCCGGGCCTACCTTTCGAAGGAGCACGTGACCAACGTCGAAAACGGCTGCGCAACTGCCGCGCTGTGTTCCGAGATTCCGCGTCAGGCACCTGAGGTTCGCCGGGCCGCGACGAGGCGAATCAAGGAAATGATCGATCTGGTCGCCCGGCAATCATCCGACTGGGGGCAAGGCGCGGCACATGAGGACGCGCTTGTTTCTGTTGCGACCATGGTGGGCGCCTTGGTATTGGCGCGGGCAGTCGATGACGAGAAGCTCTCCGATGCCCTGCGCGGCGCCGCGCTCAGAAGCCTGACAACGCCCGGCGCCTAGCCCGCATTGCTGGCTGGTGGCTCCACAGATCGTTCACCTTCGTACGAAAATATGTCAATCATCATATTTTGTAATTCAGAACCATCCTTCGAGCTTGGATCTCGACAACGTCCATAGGCAGGGTTGCGACCGATTTGGCTCGTCTATGAATATGTCGATCGTCATATTTGTTGATGGCCTGCTCACCGCTGATGCCATGACGCGCGCGACCGAAGGATGCCGCGTGCCCCATCGACTTGCCCGTTCCAACCCCCGTGCGAGCGGTCGGCTTTCGCCACCGCCGCCTTCTTGCCGGTGCCGCTTTCGTGCGGCACCGGCGTCCATCTCCCCCCCCGTACTGAGAGGTTCCCCATGCAGATCAAAGAATCCATCGCGCTTGTCACCGGCGCCAATCGCGGCCTCGGCGCCGCCTTCATGCGCGCGCTGCTGGCCGCGGGCGCGACCAAGGTCTACGCCGCGGCTCGCGACCCGTCGAGCATCGCTCCCCAGGCGGGCGTCGTGCCCGTCAAGCTGGACGTCACGCAGGACGATCAGGTCGCCGCGCTCGCGCGTGATCTCTCGGACGTCACACTCGTCGTCAACAACGCCGGGATCTCCGAGCAAGTCCTCCTGCTCGGCTCGGGAGCAGTCGAGTCGCTGCGCCGTCAGTTCGAGACCAACGCCGTCGGCCCGTTGCGGCTGATCCAGGCTTTCGCGCCGACGCTGGCCAAGAACGGCGGCGGTGGCGTGATCAACATTCTCTCGGTGTTGACCTGGCTGACGTTCCCGACCACCGGTGCCTACGGCGCCTCCAAGGCGAGCGCATGGGCGTTGGGGAATGCCTTGCGCGGGGAACTGAAGGCACAAGGCACCGAACTGCTGGCCGTGCATTCCGCGCTCATCGACACCGACATGGCCCGGGGCCTGCCTGGCGACAAGCTCTCCCCGGACGATCTCGCTCGGGCGGCCATCGCGGCGCTCGAGGCAGGCCAGCCGGAATACCTGGCAGACCCGACGACACGTGGCGTGCACGCTGGCCTGAGCGCGCAGCCGCCGGTCTATATCGGCGCGGCTGCCTGATCGATCAGTCCACACGAATCGAGGTGTCATCGTGAAAGCACAGCAACCCGTCGCGCTGGTGACCGGCGCGTCCTCCGGTATCGGACTGGCCACGGCGAACCGGCTTGTCGAGGCCGGATTCCAAGTCTACGGAACGAGCCGACGCGGCGGCCCGGCCAGCGGCCGTTTCCAGACGCTCGCGCTCGATGTGACCCAGGACGCGTCGGTCGAAGCCGCGATGACGGAACTGCTGCGACAAGCCGGCCGCATCGACCTCCTGGTCAACAATGCCGGCTTCGGTGTCGCTCCTGGCGGCGCCGAAGAAAGTTCGATGGATCAGGCCAAGGCGATCTTCGAGACCAACTTCTTCGGACTTGTTCGCATGACACGCGCCGTCCTGCCGCAGATGCGACGGCAAGGCAAGGGGCGCATCGTCAACATCGGTTCGGTCGTGGGATTCGTTCCCGCGCCGTATGCCGCGCTGTATTCCGCCACGAAACACGCCGTCGAAGGCTATTCGGAGTCTCTGGATCACGAAGTGCGAGCCCTGGGCGTTCGAGTGTCGGTGGTTGAGCCCGCCTATACCAAGACGCATTTCGACAGCAACCTGATGTCGGCGGACGCGAGCCTCCCGGAATACCGCGAGATGGGCAAGCGAGTGGAGGCGGCACTGAAGAAGGCAATCCGCAGTGGCGATGAGCCGTCCGTCGTCGCCGACGTGGTGCTGACGGCAGCGACCTCGGAGCATCCCAAGGTGCGCTATGCGGCGGGGCGCGTCGCCAAGACCTTGCGCGTCGTGCGCAAGCTGGCGCCGGCGGGCCTCATCGACTCCGCCATCCGCAAGGATCTCGGGCTCGATGCGCCGCTGGCGACGCTGTCGCAGCGTGAAGCGGTCGGCAGGTAGGTGCCGGCGCCTAGTGGATCGCCAAGTCGTCGTCTCGACCGAGCGACTCTGCTTGCGCTGAGTCGCGAAGCTCCCCGGGTGCCTTGCTCAGGCGATCGAGATGGTCATCGTGGCCGCGTAGCCGTTGGTCGTGTCACCGCTGAGCGTGAGCATCTCCGTGCTGGTGCCGTCGCTGAACACGTTGTCGGCGGCAAAGCTGGTCACCGAGGTGTTCTGGCCCTTGGTGTAGAGCGACGAGTCGTAGACGGCCGTGGTGATGTCGACCGGGAACGCGAGCTGCGTCGTGGCCACCGCGGTGCCCTGCACCAGGCTGTCGTTGAGGTAGACCTGCGCGTGGATGTGCGTGATGCGGCCGGCGTACCACCCGGGGTAGATCGTCGTGAACGTGACCTGGCCGTTGCTGTCGGTCACCTGCACGCCGCGCAGG
>DASQCX010000152.1:0-4865 GCA_035634455.1 Burkholderiaceae bacterium | reverse complement strand
ATCCCCGGCTGGCGCTGGCTGGCGACGCAGTGTGCCGTCGTCTTCGCGCTGCTGGTGGCAGCGATGGCCGCGGGCGACCTGCTGACCTCGTGGTCGGAGGATCGCTTCTACGGCCCCGGCGTCGTGTTCCACGAGTCGACGCCCTACCAGCGCATCGTCGTCACCGAGCAGTCGGGCACGGTGCGGCTGTTCCTCAACGGCAACCTGCAGTTCAACTCCAAGGACGAGTACCGCTACCACGAGGCGCTGGTGCACCCGGCGATGGCCGGCTACGGCGCGCCGCGGCGCGTGCTGGTGCTGGGCGGCGGCGACGGGCTGGCCATCCGCGAGATCCTGAAGTACCCATCGGTGGAACAGGTGACGCAGATCGAGCTCGACCCCGCGATGACGCGGCTGTTCAGCGACGACCCGACGCTGTCGGCGCTCAACGCGCACTCGCTGAGGTCGCCCACGGTGCGCATCGTCAACGCCGACGCCTTCGCGTGGCTGGAGCAGCACGACGACCAGTTCGACGTGATCGTGGTCGACTTCCCCGACCCGAGCAACTACGCGCTCGGCAAGCTCTACTCCACCAGCTTCTACGAGCTCGTCGACCAGCACCTGGCCGCGGCCGGCTACGCCGTCGTCCAGACCACCTCGCCGCTGATCGCGCGGCGCAGCTTCTGGACGGTGGCCACCACGCTGGAGACGGCGGGCCTGCACGTCGTGCCCTACCACGTGCACGTGCCCAGCTTCGGCGAATGGGGCTTCCTGATCGCCAGCCACAGGCCGTGGGTGCTGCCGCGCGCGCTGCCCGCGGGGCTGCGCTTCCTCACGCTGCCGGGGATGCAGGCGTTGCTGGACTTCCCGCCGGACATGGCGCGCGTGCCGGCGGAGCCGAACCGCCTCTCGAACCAGACGCTGGTGCGCACGTTCGAAGAGGAATGGGGCAAGGTCCATGACTGAGGCCTCGCGGCGCGCGTTCCTCGGCGCCGCGCTCGCCGCCCCGGCGATCCTGAGCGGCTGCGCCAAGCCCGACGACTGGCGCTCGCGCGTCGAGGGCCGCTGGATCGGCGACAACAGCGCGCTGGGCCATCGCGTGCGCGACGCGCGCGGCGCGCAGCCCGCGGGCGCGCGCGAGCGGCGCTGCGACGTGCTGGTGGTGGGCAGCGGCATCGCGGGGCTGTCGGCGGCGCGCACGCTGCAGCGCCTGGGCGTCACCGACTTCGCGGTGCTCGAGCTCGAGGACGCGCCCGGCGGCAACAGCCGCGGCCACGCGATGCAGGGCCTGCGCTGCCCGCTCGGCGCGCACTACCTGCCGCTGCCCGGCCCGTTCTCCGGCGACATCCAGGACTGGCTGGTCGAGATCGGCCTGGCCAAGACGACCGCCGCCGGACTGAAGTGGGACGAGCGCCAGCTGTGCCACAGCCCGCAGGAGCGGCTGTTCATCGACGGCCGCTGGCAGGACGGCATGCTGCCCGCCGTGCCGCGCGGCTCCGCGACGCAGGCGCAGTACCGGCGCTTCGCGCAGGCCGTCGCCGACGCGGGCCGCCTGGGCTTCGCGCTGCCCACCGCGCGCGGCCCGTGGACGCCCGCGCACGCCGCGCTCGACGCCGTCCCCGCCGCTCGGTGGCTGCGCGAGCAGGGCCTGGCCGACGCGCGGCTGCTGACCTACCTCGACTACTGCTGCCGCGACGACTACGGCGCCGGCACGGCCACCGTCTCGGCCTGGGCGCTGGTGCACTACTTCGCCAGCCGCCACGGCTTCAGCGCGCCCGGCGACGACGCCAACGACCGCGACCCGGTGCTCACCTGGCCCGACGGCAACGCGCCGCTCGCGGCGGCCCTGCGCCGGCCGTACGCCGATCGCGTCCACACCGGGCGCGCCGTCTTCCGCATCGACGAGGGGCTGAACGACGTCAGCGCGTGGGCGTTCGCGGGCGACGCGGTCGAGCGCTGGACCGCGAAGCACGCGATCGTCGCGACGCCGCTGTTCGTCGCCGCGCACGTGCTGCGGGCGCCGCCGCCGGCGCTGGTCGAAGCCGCGAGGTCGCAGCGGCGCGCGCCGTGGATGGTGGCCAACCTGCGCCTGGACGCGCTGCCGCTGGACCGCGTCGGCGCCCCGCTGTCGTGGGACAACGCGATCCACGGCAGCCCGTCGCTGGGCTACGTCGACGCGCAGCACCAGAGCCTGGCCCGCGTCGTCGGCCCGCGCCTGCTGACCGCGTACTGGGCCTTCCCCGACAGCGACCGGCGGCGCCTGCTGGCGATGTCGTGGCAGGACGCCACGCAGCTGATCCTGGACGACCTGCGCGTCGTGCACCCCGACCTGGCGGAGCGCCTGCAGCAGGTCGACATCGTGCGCCACGGCCACGCCATGGCCATCCCCACCCCCGGCCAGCGCTCCGGCGCCGCGCTGGCCGCCGTCCCGGACAGCGCCCGGCGCCTGAGCTTCGCGCATGCGGACCTGTCGGCGTACTCGGTGTTCGAGGAGGCCTTCACGCGCGGCGAGGACGCCGGCCGCCGCGCGGCGACCGCGCTGGCCCACGCAGGCGCCTGATCGCGGCGACGTATTTACCGCCCGGCAACACGACTCGACAGTATTGCGGCAGTTCTGGTCGAGCAGCGGCGGCGCGGCGCCTAACATGCCGTTACACCGCACGCGGAAGAAACGCGCAACGCCCATCGTTCTTCACTCGACGACGCTCGTGTCGCGCAAGGCGGCGATCCCGCCGCGCTCGTCACAAGTCGTGACTCGGCGTGCCGAAAGGGCGTGGGCACGTGACTTGCCATAAGTCACGCCTGACCCGGTCCTGCGTTGCAGCCCCGCACCAGTCGGAAGTATTCCTACGCGCTGGTCAGCAAAGCTTCAACAACGTGCGCTCCGGGAGACGTATGGTCACGTCCGGCAACGATGCCGCCCTGCACACGGGCACTCGTCGTCCCACCCGTGACCTCTTCGAAAAACTTAAAGAAGGAGTGAGTCCATGACTCGACAGAAATCGCGCGCGCTCAACGTGCTGGCCACAGCCGCCGCGCTTGCCTGCATCGGCAACGCGTTCGCGCAGAGCGCCGATGCCTACAACCCGAACGCCTACGTCCTGCTCAATGGCAGCGTGGTCAAGCCCGACTCCAAGTACCCCGAGGACAAGACCGGCTTCGGCGGCGGCCTGAAGTACGGCATCCCGCTGGATCCGAGCTGGGACCTGCAGATCGGCGGCAACTACGCCGCGTCCAAGGACCACGGCGCCAACTTCCACCAGTCGCTGTTCGGCGTCGACGCGCTGTACCTGTTCTCGCCGGGCGGCTTCCGTCCGTTCGTGCTGATCGGCGGCGGCGCCGCGCGCGACCACTTCGGCAGCGGCACCGTCGGCACCTTCAAGCGGACGGCGCCCTACCTGAACGCCGGCCTGGGCTTCCAGTACAAGTTCACCCCGACGCTGGGCATGCAGGCCGACATCCGCGAAGTGGGCACCCTCTACCGCACCCGCGTGCCGGCGCCGATCGACATGAAGCACACGGCCAACACGTACGCCAACGTGGGCCTGACCTGGGCCTTCGGCGCGCCCGCGGCCCCGGCGCCGGCGCCCATCGTGCCGCCGCCTGCCCCGGCTCCGGCGCCCGTCATGGCGCCCCCGCCGCCGCCGCCGGCTCCGGTGCCCCCGCCGCCGCCCGCTCCGGTGATGAAGAAGTTCACGCTGTCGGCCAGCGAGCTGTTCGCGTTCAACAGCGCCAAGCTGGGCCCGAACCAGCCCAAGCTGGATGAAGTCGCCTCGACGATGAACGCCAACTCGGACATCTCCAGCGTCACCATCGTCGGCTACACCGACCGCCTCGGCAGCAAGGCCTACAACCAGAAGCTGTCGGAGCAGCGCGCCAACTCGGTCAAGGCCTACCTCGAGAGCAAGGGCGTCGCCGCCGGTCGCCTGACCGCGGCCGGCAAGGGCGAGGCCGATCCGGTGGTCGAGTGCAAGACCGAGAAGAAGCAGAAGCACGCCGACCTGGTCAAGTGCCTGGAGCCGAACCGCCGCGTCGAGATCGAGCCCGTCACGTTCACCAAGCAAGTGAACTGATCCGGGGTCGTCTTCCCGCCGAGCCCGCCCGCAGCGATGCCGGCGGGCATTTTCGTGGCCGCTCGCCATGGGTGTTTCCCCGCTGCCCGCGGGCGCCCGACCGGCCGAGGATCGCGGCCTGACGACAAGAATGGAGACGCACGATGAGCACGATCACCGCCCCGTCGCAGGGCCAGCCGTACCGGGCCGACGCGGCCGCCGACGCCGTCTACCGCAAGGTCGCGCGGCGCCTGATCCCACTGCTGTTCCTGTGCTACATCGCGGCCTACCTCGATCGCGTCAACGTCGGCTTCGCGAAGCTGCAGATGCAGGACGCGCTGAAGTTCAGCGACTCGGTGTACGGCTTCGGCGCGGGCATCTTCTTCGTCGGCTACTTCATCTTCGAGATCCCCAGCAACGTGCTGCTGCACAAGGTGGGCGCCGGGCGCTGGATCGCGCGCATCATGGTCACGTGGGCGGTGCTGTCGGCGGCGACGATGTTCGTCGGCTCGGCGCTCGGCTTCTACGTCGTGCGCTTCCTGCTGGGCGTGGCCGAGGCCGGCTTCTTCCCCGGCATCATCCTGTACCTCACGTACTGGTTCCCGGCCGCGCGACGGGGCAAGGCGACCTCGCTGTTCCTGACCGCGGTCGCGGTGGCCGGCATCGTCGGCGGGCCGGTGTCGGGCTGGATCCTGCACTCGCTGGACGGCGCCAACGGCTGGCGCGGCTGGCAGTGGCTGTTCCTGCTCGAGGCGCTGCCCTCGCTGGTGCTGGGCGTGCTGGCGTGGATCTACCTGGAGGATCGCGTGAAGAACGCGCAGTGGCTCACGCTGG
>DASQCX010000151.1:0-3180 GCA_035634455.1 Burkholderiaceae bacterium | reverse complement strand
CATCGTGGCCGATGGCGGCGTCCTGCCCGGCGGCGGCCAGCACGCGCTGCGCGGTCTCGACGGTGCGCGCGAGTCCGCTCGCCAGCACGCGGTCGAAGCGCACGCCCGCCGCTGCGAACAGCGCGCCGGCGGCGTCGGCCTGGGCGCGCCCGGCCGCGTTCAGCGGCACGGTGTGCGGCGGCACGGGCGTGCCGTCCGGCTTGAAGTAGTCCACCGAGCCGTGGCGCATCAGGTAGAGGCGGCGGCGCACCGGCGGGCGGGCGTCGGCGATGGGATGCGGGGCAGGGCGGTCGGCGGTCACGGGCGGTTCGCGGGGGTGTTCCGGTTGAGGATCGCCGCCGATCCAGGTCATCGGAACGACGGCGGGCGTTTCTCGAGAAAGGCCTTCAGCCCCTCGTCGCCGTTGTCGTGGAACAGGTTGACGATGAACTGGCGGCGCTCGGCCTCGAGATGTTCCGACAGCGGCGACAGCGGCGCGCGCGCCACCAGCTCCTTGGCGCCGGCCACCGCGTTCGGGGCCATCGCGGCGAGCTTGTCGGCCAGGGCCAGAGCTTCGGCGAGCGCCTGCCCCTTGTCTGTCACCCGATTGACAAGGCCCAGCGCCTGCAGCCGCTCGGGCTTGACCGGGCCGGCCAGCCACATCATCTCGAGCGCCAGCGCGCGCGGCAGCAGGCGCGCCAGGTGCCAGGAACCGCCGCCGTCCGGGGTCAGGCCCACCTTGCCGTACGACATCACGAATTTGGCGTCGGACGCCGCCACGATCAGGTCGCAGGCCAGCGCCAGCGACATGCCGCCGCCCGCCGCGAAACCCTCCACCGCGGCGATCACGGGTTTCGGGAATGCCCGCAGCGATTCGATCAATTGGTGGAACAGCGCGATCGATTCCGACTGCGCTTCCGGGCCGGTCTTGCGCAAGCCCATGATTCGATTCAGATCGCCCCCGGCGCAGAAATGCTCGCCGTCGCCGCGCACGATCACGGCGCGGACGGAATCGTCGGATTCCGCTACGTTGAGCGCCTCGACGCCCGCCGAGTAGACCTGGGGCGACAGGGTGTTGCGGGTCGCGGGATCGCTGAGCGTGAGAATCAGCGTGGCGCCTTCGCGCGATGTCAGGAGTTCACTGGGCATGGTGCCGGCCTTGTCTGGGAATACGGAATCTCGCGAATGCGGAGATATTCACGAATTCGGGTGCTGGACGATATGTCGGAGGCGTGCATCAATCTCTCCCGACATCCGATACAACAGTTTCTGTAAGCAATCGTGCTAGAGTGGATCGGGTAATCTGTGGTGTCCACAGGAATGAAGAAGCACTGTACCGCGCACGTCATTTTCGCCGCCACCGCTTTGGCATCCGGGCAGGCCTGGGCGCTGGGTTTCGGTCGATCGGTTTCCGATGCGGTACTGGGCCAGCCTCTCACATTCACGGTGCCCGTGCACGTGGAGGCGGGCGAGCAGATCGCCAGTGAATGCCTGGCAGCCAAGGTCCGCTACGGAGAGACCCTGCTGCCGCCGAATACCGTGCACGCCGACGTCCTGCCCGGCGGCAGCGACGACCTGCTCAGGGTACGCGTCACGACCAGCGAGCCGGTCTCGGAGCCCCTCATCGAGGTCAGCCTCGACGTCGGCTGCGACCGCCGCTTCTCGCGCGTGTTCTCGGTCTTCGCCGATCCGCCGACGCTGGCCGCCACGCCGGCCCAGGTGACGGCGATGCCGCAGGCGGCTGCCGGCCAGGCCCCGCTGGCCGCGTCGCCCGAGTCGACCGGCGCGATGGCCCCCGGCGCGGTGCACGCGGCGCGGCGTTCCGGCAGCGCAGCCGCCGCCGGCCGGCCGCATGTCGCGCACAAGGCCGCGACAACCGCGGCTGCCAGGGAGCGCGGTGCCGCCCCGGCGGGCCACCCCCAGGCCACGGACAACGGCGGCGCCGGCAGGAGCGGCGCGCACGCGCCGTCCGCCGCGGCCGCGAGCCAGCCAGTCGAATCGGGCGTGTCGCGCCTCAAGCTGGAGATGGAAGAGCCGGCCGTCGTGCCGCCCGTGGGCGCATCGGCCGCCGCGGCCGCGGCGTCGGCTGCGGGAGACGACGCCGAGCGCCAGCTGAAGGCGCTGCAGCAGGGACTCGACGCCGCCCGCCGCGACATCCAGGCCCAGCGCGAACAGACCGCCGCGCTGCAGGCCCAGCTCGCGCAGGCCCGGGCGCGCGCGGACTCGCCCAGCGCCTGGACGCCGTGGCTGGTGGCCATGCTGGCCATCGCCGCGGCCGCGATCGCCGCGCTCGTGTGGAAGTTGCGCCAGCAGACGCGGATCGCGCGCAGCGACTGGTTCAACCAGTCCGCGCTGGGCCCGGCCACCGCCGTGCCGCCGGCGTCGGAGCTGTCGTTCGCGGGCGAGCGCGCCGCCGACCTGCGCAAGGCCCCCGCGACGTCCGTGCCGGCCGAGGATCCGCTGCCCGAGCTGCCGCGGGTCGACGCGCGCGGCACGCTCGCCACGCCCGCGGCCGACCTGTCGGCCACCACCCGGCCGTTCGACCGCCCGCCACTGGCCGCCGCGCCCATCGGCGGGCCGCGCGAGCTGTCGGTGGAGGAACTGCTCGACCTCGAGCAGCAGGCCGATTTCTTCATCGCCCTCGGCCAGGAGGACGCCGCCGTCGACCTGCTGATGTCGCACCTGCGCAGCGCCGGCGGCCAGAGCCCGTTGCCGTACACCAAGCTGCTCGAGATCTACCGGCGCCAGGGCGACCGCTCGGCCTACGAACGCATCCGCGCGCGCTTCAACCGCCGTTTCAACGCGTACGCGCCGGACTGGGAGAAGGGGCCGGCCGCCGGCCGCTCGCTGGAGGACTACCCCGACACCGTCGCGCAGCTGGAACGCGTCTGGCCGACGCCGATCGACGCCATGGCCATGCTCGAGTCGCTGCTGTTCAAGCGCGACGACAGCGAGCTGTTCGACCTGCCGGCCTACCGCGACGTGCTGGTGCTGTACTCGCTGGCGCGCGACCTGTGGCAGTACGCCGGCGGCCAGGGCGGCACGCAGGTCGACGTCCTGCTGCCGCTGGACGACGGCAGCGAGGCGACTTTCCCAGGCTTGCGCAGGAGCGCCGCACCTTCGTTCCCCGGGTTCGACGACGCCGGGAACGCCAACAGCAACGGCATGCCGACCAGCTTCGACGTGACCGGCTTCGACGCG
>DASQCX010000150.1:0-7542 GCA_035634455.1 Burkholderiaceae bacterium | reverse complement strand
GGCGCGGCGGCGGCGCGCAGCTGCGCGGAGCTGGCGATGCGCCTGCCGGCGTCGGCGTCCCACACCACGCGGTCGTCCACCGCGTACAGCCAGCAGCGCTTGCCGGCGCGGGCGCAGTCGTCGAGCGCCTTGGTCATCGCGTCGGGGTCGTCGGCCCAGAAGCGCCAGCTGCCGTCCTCGGCCACGGCGAAGGCGCGCGGCCTGGGCAGCGTCAGGAAGTGCGCGTAGCGTTCCTTGCCCGCGGCCGACAGCGGTACCGCGTCGACGTTGCCGGACTCGGCGAAGCCGGACTTCGCGGGCACCGGCAGCGTGTGCGGCAGCGAGCGCGCGAACTGCGCCCGCAGCGACACGTACGAGTGGAAGCTGCCCGCGTGGCACTCGACGTTCGCGGCGTCGTCGTGCACCTGGCCCTTGAAGTCCGACACGATGCCCAGCACCGCGGACGCCCCCGCCTTGCGCGCCGCCTCGGACAGCCGCGCCATCGCGTCCGCGAACGCCTTCTGGCACACCGATTCGTCGCTGGGCGCCTGGCTGTCGCGCTGGGTCTGGTTCTCGCGCAGCGGCGCGGCGCTGCCGTCGATCTGGACATCGCGCGCCAGCAGCTCGGCATTCGTCGCCGAGGCCGAGCCGAAGCGCATCGGGGTGGCGCCGGCGGCGTGCTGCACCGCAGGATCGGCGAGCGCGCCGGCGACCGGCAGGAGCAGGACCTTGTCGCGCGCCTGCGCCCCCACGGCGGCGGCGAGCAGTGCGACGAGGAACGCGGTACGGTGGGTCATGGAGATCGACGTCATGGTTCGAACGAAGTGGCTGACCGCCGGATCATCGCTTCAACGAGGCGTGGCCGATGACGGGAGCCTGAACGGATTCGCGCGCCGCGCCGTCACATGCGGAACACGCCGAACTTCATGTCCGGGATGGGCGCGTTCAGGCTGGCGCTCAGGCCCAGCGCGAGCACGCGGCGGGTGTCGGCCGGGTCGATCACGCCGTCGTCCCACAGGCGGGCGCTGGCGAAGTACGGGTGGCCCTGCACCTCGTACTGCTCGCGGATCGGCGCCTTGAAGGCCTCTTCCTCCTCGGCCGACCAGTTGCCGCCCTTGGCCTCGATGCCGTCGCGGCGCACGGTGGCCAGCACGCTGGCGGCCTGCTCGCCGCCCATGACGCTGATGCGCGCGTTGGGCCACATCCACAGGAAGCGCGGGCTGTAGGCGCGGCCGCACATGCCGTAGTTGCCGGCACCGAACGAGCCGCCGATGATCACCGTGAACTTGGGCACGTTGGCGCAGGCCACGGCCGTCACCATCTTGGCGCCGGCGCGCGCGATGCCCTCGTTCTCGTACTTGCGGCCCACCATGAAGCCGGTGATGTTCTGCAGGAACACCAGCGGCACCTTGCGCTGGCAGCACAGCTCGATGAAGTGCGCGCCCTTGTCGGCGCTCTCGGCGAACAGGATGCCGTTGTTGGCGACGATGCCCACGGGCATGCCCTCGATCCACGCGAAGCCGCACACCAACGTCGCGCCGTAGCGCGCCTTGAACTCCTCGAACTCGGAGTCGTCGACGATGCGGGCGATGACCTCGCGCACGTCGAACGGCTTGCGCGCGGGCTTGCCCTCGGCGTCCAGCGGGATGATGCCGTGCAGCTCGTGCTCGGGCAGCTTGGGCGGCTGCGGCCCGCGCAGCGCGATGGCCGGGTCCTTGCGCCAGTTGAGCGTGCCGACGATGCCGCGCGCCAGCGCCAGCGCGTGCATGTCGTTCTCGGCCAGGTGGTCGGCCACGCCGGACAGGCGCGTGTGCACGTCGCCGCCGCCGAGGTCTTCGGCGCTGACGACCTCGCCGGTGGCCGCCTTCACCAGCGGCGGGCCGCCCAGGAAGATGGTGCCCTGGTTCTTGACGATGACGGTCTGGTCGCTCATCGCCGGCACGTAGGCGCCGCCGGCGGTGCACGAGCCCATCACCACGGCCAGTTGCGGCACGCCTTGCGCGCTGAGGTTGGCCTGGTTGTAGAAGATGCGGCCGAAGTGGTCGCGGTCGGGGAAGACCTCGTCCTGGTTGGGCAGGTTGGCGCCGCCGGAGTCGACCAGGTAGATGCAGGGCAGCCGGTTCTGCTGCGCGATCTCCTGCGCCCGCAGGTGCTTCTTGACCGTCATCGGGTAGTAGGTGCCGCCCTTGACCGTGGCGTCGTTGCAGACGATCAGGCACTCGACGCCCGCCACGCGGCCGATGCCGGCGATCATGCCGGCGCCGGGCGCGGCGTCCTGGCCGCCCTTTTCCGGGTACATGCCCAGCGCGGCCAGCGGCGCGATCTCCAGGAACGGCGTGCCCGGGTCGAGCAGGCGCTCGACCCGGTCGCGCGGCAGCAGCTTGCCGCGCGACAGGTGCTTCTTGCGCGCCTCGTCACCGCCGCCCAGCGCGATCTTCGCGAGCTTGGCGTTCAGGTCGTCGACCAGCAGCCGCATCGCCGCGGCGTTGGCCTTGAAGTCTTCCGAGCGGGCGTTCAGTTGGGTCGAGAGGATGGACATGGGCGAGGTGGGCTTGTCTCGAGGTTCTCGGGCGCGTGCCGGCATGCGGTCGCGCTCGACACGTTAGCGGAGGATTATCGATTGACGTTTACGTAAACGTCAATTGCAACTCGACGGCGCATGCCTTGCCCCGGGCATCCCTTGAGCAAGGGCTGGCATGCCCGGCGCGGTCGTCCAAGAATTCCGCACGCGGTGTCCGTCGATCCCGATGCGGCCATCCACCCCAGGGAGATCCCCACATGACCGAAATGACCGGCAAGACCACGTTGAATGTCTATCGATCCATCCACAAGTCGACATCCGGCTACGACAACGGCCCCGTCGTCGACGGGGCCCCGGTGACTGGCGTGCTCTATCCCGACTTCGACCCGCGGCCGCTCGGCAAGGGCAAGGTGCGCGCGGCCGACCTGAGCACCTTCGACGGCGAAGGTGGCATCCGGATGGTGCGCAACGACGGCGGCACCTCGCTGTTCGACAAGCCGGACGTGCTGCCGGGCGGCGCCAAGACCTGGCACAGCTTCAAGCTGCCGACGGACACGGTGATCCCGCCGTCACTGAAGATCCGGTTCACCGGCCACAACAAGACCTTCGACGCCGACCACTGGCAGATCGAGAGCGTTGCCGGCACGATGGCGATGGACGCCATGAAAGGCGCCCTCGACAATCTGGCCCGCAACGCCGTCGTCCGCCTGGTCGCGCTCGGCGAAGCCAAGGCGCCCACCAAAGTCTGAATTCGAGATGCGCACACCCCCCGACGAGACCTCCTCCCATGGCTGATGTCAGCGGCAACACCCTTCTCATGGCCGTCCAGGCCGTCAACGACGCGATCACGCTGCTCGACGAGCGGATCCGCGACGGCTCGGGCGACCCGCTCGACGATACGGCGATGCTCATGAGCTACACCCGGGCCGCCGAGGAATTGCGCTCGGCCTACCAGGTGGCCCGGCTCACGTCCAGCAACCTGCCGCCCTACGACGACCTGGTTGCGCCCGACGAGGGTTGACCTCACGCCCAGCCGCAAGCGCCCGGTCAGCCATACACCTCCCGCTCCGTCCACCCCAGCGCCGACATGTCCATCACGCGGAACGGCGCGTCCGCCCGCATGATGAACTCGTCGAGCTGCGGCGGCGCCACCTGGGTGCCGGCCAGCATCGCGTGCACCTGGCCACGGTGGTGGGTCTGGTGCATGAACAGGTGCTCCAGCACCAGGCAGGCGAGGTCGCTTTGCGACTTGCCCTCGCCGCGATCCATGCGCACGACGTCGTTGGCCGACGCGTCGTCGAGCCCGTCGCAGAACGCGATCAGCCGGAGGTCGCTGGCGTCCTGCGCGGCGGCGTAGGGCGCGAGCTCGTCGTGCGGCGCGTAGCGGCGGTACTGCTGCTCCATGTCCGCCTCGCCGTGCAGCGCGGCGATGTAGTAGCGGTCGACGGCCAGCAGGTGGTTGAGCGTGCCGATGAGCGTCGGGAAGAAGCTGGTGCGCTTCGCATGCAGGTCGGACGTCGACAGGCCCGCCAGCGCGGCCTGCAGGCGGCGGTTGGCCAGGCGGTTGGCGTGGGCCTGGATGCTCAGCACGCGCGCCAGCCCCAGCGGGCGCGGGTCGGATTCGGTCGTGTCGGACATGGCGTGGATCTCCGGTGGCATGGCGCCCAGCGTAGTCCGAAACCGGGGCAAGCGGCGCGCGCGAAACGAGGGATTTCCGGGGCTGTCGCCGCGGTCAATCCACCGGCAGCGCCGTCTCGTACTTGACTTCGCGCAGCACGACGCTGGAGCGCACGTTGGCCACGCCGGGCGTCTTGAACACCTTGTCCTGCAGGAAGCGGTCGTAGGCCTTCATGTCGGGCGCCACGACCTTGATCAGGTAGTCGCCCTCGCCCGTCGTGCTGTGGCATTCCATGATCTCGGGGCTGGACTTGGCCATCGCCTCGAACTGCTCGACGGCCCCCTCGCTGTGGCGCACCAGCGTGACGTGCGCCAGCACGCAGATCGACAGGCCCAGCTTCTCGCGGTCGAGCAGCGCCACGTAGCCGCGGATCACGCCGCTGGCCTCCAGCTCCTTCACCCGCCGCCAGACGGGCGTGGCCGACAGCCCCACCGTGTCGGCGAGCTGCTGCGCGCTCTGGCGGCCGTCGCGCTGCAGGGCGGCGGCGATGCGGCGGGCGACGCGGTCGATGGAGGCGGGCAGGCTCATGGATGCATTGTGCGGCCAGGCAGCGCATTTACCCTCGGAATCAACCCGATGCGCGACATTCATCTCGCAAAATTCAGATTATCGAAATTTCCATCTCGATATCAGGGGCCCAGGCCACCATTGCGCAATATCGCCATTTCGCCCGAGGTCTAGCATGACCGGTCCAGCCGCGCGAGCCCGACGCCATGCCCCTGCCCTCCTCCGACCTCACGACCACGCCCGACCCGGACGCCGCGCCGTTGCGGCAATACGCGCTCACCGACAACCTGGCGGCCGACTCCGGCGCCGTCTTCCTGACCGGCACCCAGGCCCTCGTGCGCCTGCTGCTGATGCAGCGCCGCCGCGACCAGGCCGCCGGGCTGGACACCGCCGCCTTCGTCTCCGGCTACCGCGGCAGCCCGCTGGGCATGGTCGATCAGCAACTGTGGAAGGCCAAGAAGTTCCTGGCCGAGTCGCGAGTCGAGTTCCTGCCCGCGATCAACGAGGACCTGGCCGCCACCGCCTGCCTGGGCACGCAGCGCGTCGCGCTCGATCCCAAGCGCGAGGTCGAGGGCGTGACGGCCATGTGGTACGGCAAGGGCCCCGGCGTCGACCGCTCGGGCGACGCGCTCAAGCACGGCAACGTGTACGGCTCCAGCCCCAGGGGCGGCGTGCTCGTGGTCGCGGGCGACGACCACGGCTGCGTGTCGTCGTCGATGCCGCACCAGAGCGACCTCGCGATGCAGGCGTGGAGCATGCCGGTGCTGCACCCGGCCAACGTCGCCGAGTACCTCGAGTTCGGCCTGTACGGCTGGGCGCTGTCGCGCTTCTCGGGGGCGTGGGTGGGCTTCAAGGCGATCTCGGAGGTCGTCGAGTCGGGCATGACCGTCGACCTCGACGCGATCCCGCTGGACTTCACGCTGCCCGTAGCCTTCACACCGTCGCAGGATTTGCACGTGCGGGCGGTCGACCTGCCGTCGCTGGTGCTGGAGTCGCGCCTGGCCGAGAAGCTCGCCGCGGTGCGCGCGTTCGCCAAGGTGAACTCGGTGGACAAGCACATCGTCGCCAGCCCCGGCGCGACGCTGGGCATCGTCACGGTCGGCAAGGCGCACTACGACTTCCTGGAGGTGCTGCGCCGCCTCGAGCTCGACCCGAACGCTCTGGCCGCGGCCGGCGTGCGCGTCTACAAGGTCGGCCTGGTGTTCCCGCTGGAGCCGACGCGCATGGCCGAGTTCGCGCAGGGCCTGGAGGAAATCCTCGTCATCGAGGAAAAGGCGCCCGTGGTCGAGCGCCAGATCAAGGAGCTGCTGTACGGCCTGCCCGACACCCAGCGCCCGCGCATCGCCGGCAAGACGACGCCGGACGGCGTGCCGCTGCTGTCGTCGCTGGGCGAGCTGCGGCCGTCGCGCATCATGGAAGTCGTCGCCGGCTGGCTCGCGCGCCTGAATCCAGCGCTCGACCGCACGCACCTGGTCACCGACTTCACGATGCCCTGCCTGCTGCACAACGAGGCCGACGCGACGAAGCGCCAGCCCTACTTCTGCTCGGGCTGCCCGCACAACACCTCCACGCGCGTGCCCGAAGGCTCGCGCGCGCTGGCCGGCATCGGCTGCCACTTCATGGCCAGCTGGATGGAGCGCGAGACCAGCGGCCTGATCCAGATGGGCGCCGAGGGCGTCGACTGGGCGGCGCACTCGCGCTTCACCAAGGAGAAGCACGTCTTCCAGAACCTGGGCGACGGCACGTACTACCACTCGGGGTATCTGGCCATCCGCCAGGCCATCGCCGCGAACGCGACGATCACGTACAAGATCCTCTACAACGACGCCGTCGCGATGACC
Source organism: Burkholderiaceae bacterium (assembly GCA_035634455.1). Lineage (GTDB taxonomy): Bacteria > Pseudomonadota > Gammaproteobacteria > Burkholderiales > Burkholderiaceae_C > Scleromatobacter. The sequence goes on along the minus strand of DASQCX010000150.1, from coordinate 1,016 downwards.
GGCGGCCAGCCCGTCGACGGCAAGCTGTCGGTGCCCGAGATCGCGCGCCAGGTCGAGGCCGAGGGCGCGAAGCGCGTGGTCATCGTCAGCGACGACATCGCGCCGCACCGCGCGCACGCCAGCCTGTTCCCGGCCGGCACGACGTTCCATCCGCGCGAGGAGATGGACGCCGTGCAGCGCGAGCTGCGCGAGGTCGATGGCGTCACGATCCTGATCTACGACCAGACCTGCGCCGCCGAGAAGCGCCGCCGCCGCAAGAAGAAGGAGTTCCCGGATCCGCCGCAGCGCGTGTTCATCAACGAGGCGGTGTGCGAAGGCTGCGGCGACTGCGGCCAGGCGTCGAACTGCCTCAGCGTGATCCCGGTCGAGACGGAATGGGGCCGCAAGCGCCAGATCGAGCAGAGCTCCTGCAACAAGGACTACTCCTGCCTCAACGGCTTCTGCCCCAGCTTCGTCACCGTGACCGGGGCGACGCTGCGAAAGCGCGTCGGCGCCGGCTTCGACGCGAAGCGCCTCGCGGCCGAGATCGAGCAGATCGGCCGCCCGCGGCCGTGGCGCTGGACGGGCCCGTTCGACATGCTGGTGACCGGCGTCGGCGGCACGGGCGTCGTCACGGTGGGCGCGCTGATCACGATGGCCGCGCACCTCGAAGGCAAGCAGGCCTCGGTGCTGGACTTCATGGGTTTCGCGCAGAAGGGCGGCGCGGTGCTGTCGTTCGTGCGCGTCGCGCCGACGGCCGACCAGCTCAACCAGGTGCGCATCGACACGCAGCAGGCCGACGTGCTGCTCGCGTGCGACCTCGTGGTCGGCGCGTCCGACGACGCGCTCGGCACGGTCAAGCACGGCCGCACGCGCGCGCTCGCCAACACGCACGAGATCGCCACCGCCGCCTTCGTGCGCAACCCCGACGCGTCGCTGCAGGCGCCGGCGCTGGCGGAAAAGCTGCGCCACGCCGCGGGCGACGAGCGCGTGCGGCTGGTGGACGCGCAGGGCCTCGCGCAGGCGCTGATGGGCGA
>DASQCX010000149.1:0-2759 GCA_035634455.1 Burkholderiaceae bacterium | reverse complement strand
GCCCCGCGCCGAAACCTCGATTTCGGAGCGACTTTCGACGCTGCGGGAATGCGGCGCCGCAAGGCGGCCCGCCGCGCCCGCGCTCAGCCCTGCGGCTCGACGATCCGGTAGCCCACGCCCGGCTCGTTCATCAGCAGCTGCGGGTCGGCCGGGTTGTCCTCCAGCTTGGCGCGCAGCTGCGCCATGTACAGGCGCAGGTAGTGCGTGTGCTCGGTGAACTCCGCGCCCCACACGTCCGCCAGCAGCTGGCGGTGCGTGACGACCTGGCCCGCGCTGCGCACGAGGCGCGCGAGCAGGTTGAACTCGGTCGGCGTGAGGTGCACGGGCTGGCCGGCGAGCGTCACCTCGTGGGTGCCGAGGTCGATGTTGAGCGCGCCGACGCCGTAGCGCGTGACGGCCGGCGAGACGCTGGTGCCGCGATGGCGCAGCCCGACGCGCATGCGCGCCAACAGCTCGCGGATGCTGAAGGGCTTGACGAGGTAGTCGTCGGCGCCCGCGTCGAGCAGGCGCACCTTCTGGCCGTCGCTCTCGCGGGCCGAGATCACGACCAGCGGCACGGTGTGCTTCTGGCGCAGCGCCGCGAGCAGCTGTTCGCCGTCGCCGTCGGGCAGGCCCAGATCGAGCAGCACCATGTCCACCGGCGCGCCGTTGGCCGAACGCGCGCCCAGGCCGGTGAGCAGCGCGAACGCCTCGCTGAGGCTGGCGGCGGTGAACACGTCGTAGCCCTCGGCCGTCATCGCGTCCTTGAGCGTGCGGCACAGCTCGCGGTCGTCCTCGACCAGCAGCACCCGCAGCGTCATGGCCGCTCCTGACCGCCGGGCGCCGGCACGCGGTCGTCGACGCCGGGGGCGGCCTCCTCGCGCAGCCAGCACTCGAAGCTGGAGCCGCCCTGGCTGCGCGGGCGCAGCTGCAGCTCGCCGCCGTGCGCGCGGGCGATGGCGCGGCACACCGCGAGGCCGACGCCCGCGCCGCGCTGCGCGGCGCTGTTGTGGGTGCCGGTGCGCCAGTCGCCGCGCTGGAAGACGTCGAAGATCTTCTCGCGCCAGGCCGGCTCGACGCCGGGCCCGCTGTCGCGCACCGCGAAGACGATGTGCCCGCCGTGCCGGCGCACGTGCAGTTCCACCGGCGCGGGCGCGTCGCTGTACTTGAGGGCGTTGTCGATCAGGTTTTCCAGCATCTGCGAGAACAGGACGGCGTCGCAACGCACCAGCGGCAGGCCGGGTTCGGCCCACACCTTCAGGCGGCGCTCCGGGTCGTGCCGGCGCGCGCGCTCGATCGCCGCGCCGGCGAGCTCGTCGGGCGACTCCCAGTCGAGGTTCAGCTTCACGCCCGGCGCGTCCAGGCGCACGAGTTGCAGCGTATTGTCGGTGAGGCGGCTGAGCTGGCGCGTCTCGGCCATGATGCTCTGCGTCAGCCGCTCGCGCTGCTCGGGCGCGAGCTTGGCGCCCTGGTCCTTCAGCGACGAGGCCGCGCCGAGGATGGCCGCGAGCGGCGTGCGGTAGTCGTGCGAGATCGCCGCCAGCAGCGCGTTGCGCACCGCCTGCGACTGCGCCAGCGCGTGGGCCGACTCGGCCTGGCGCTGCGTGCGGGCGCGGTGCAGCAGCTGGCCCAGCTGGTCGCACAGGGCCTGCGCCTGCACCAGGACGTCGTCCTCGTGCGGCGCGTTCGCCTCGAGCGGGATCAGCGCCGCGCCGAAGGCCTCGGTGTCGGTGCCGCGCAGCGGCAGGTACAGCGCGGGCAGCTCGGGCTCGTGGCCCGTGCCCGGCCCGAACGCGCGGCACAGGCGCACGCAGTGCCACAGGCCGACGAGCTCGTCGGGCGCGGGGTCGCCCAGCGTCGTCGAGGCCGCGTCGTTTTCCGGCAGCGCCGCCGCGTTGCGCAGCACCAGCAGGCGTGCGGGCTGGCCGAGCAGGTCCGACAGCGCCGCGCGCAAGGCCTCGCCGCGCTGTAGGGGATCCTCGGCGTCGCGCAGCGCGTCGCCCAGCCGGCGCATCTGGTCGGCGTGGCGCGCGCTGCGCCGGGCGCGCGCCGCGAGCACGCGTCCGCGCGCGAGCAGCGCCGTCACCACCCAGCTCAGGACGAGGATCTCGATGACCAGCAGCACGTCCTCCGACAGCTCGATGCTGAACGAGTGCTTCGGCGGCACGATGAACCAGTCGAACGCGAGCACCGCCGCCGTGGTGGTGAGCAGCGAGGACACCAGCGGCAGCCAGATCGCCGCCAGCGCCGACGCCAGCACCAGCGTGATCGCCGCCTGCGCCAGGCCGATGTGGCGATCCAGCCCCAGCATCAGCAGCCAGGCCGCGGCCCAGACCAGGCCCGCCCAGGCCCACGGCCAGCGGGCCATGCGGCGCGGGGAGTTCGGTTCGTCGTCGGTCATCGGCGCAACCGTACCAGACCGCGCGGCCTCGCGGAGCGCGCGCCCCGCGCGGCGCAGGTGCGCGGGCCAGGAGTCCGCCGACGCGTCGATGCCGGGCAACGGGATCACAGCGTCGCGAAGCGGGCCTTGAGCTCCGCCGCCAGTTCGAGGAATTCCGGGCGCGACTCGATGTCCGGATCCCAGGCCAGGCCCATGCCGGCCAGGTCGTAGGTCTGCCGGATCGAGGCGCCGCCCGCCGGCCGGCCGGCCGCGTCGTGCTGGCGTCCGAGCAGCCACAGCGTGTCGGAGATGCGGATCGCGCTCTCGATGTCGTGCGTCACGACGATGATGGTGTTGAGCTCGTGCGAGGTCGAGACGTCGATCAGCGTCTCGCACACGG
>DASQCX010000148.1:0-2227 GCA_035634455.1 Burkholderiaceae bacterium | reverse complement strand
CCATCGCGAAGGCGGCGAGCAGCGCCCGTTCCGCGGCGACAGCCCGTTCCAGCGCCAGGACGGCGCGCCGCGCGGCGACTACCGCGGGCAGCGTCCGCAGCAGCCGTTCCATGGCGGTCACCGCGAAGGCGGTGAACGGCCGCAGTTCAACCGCGAAGGTGGCGAGCGTCCGGCGTTCAATCGCGAAGGCGGCGAGCGTGCGCATGCGCGTCCGCATGGCGATCGGCCGCATGGCGACCGTCCGGCGTTCGGCGATCGCCCGCAGCGCGAAGGCTTCGGCGAGCGCGCCGGGTTCGGCGCGAAGCGCGGCGGCAACGGACCGCGCGATCCGCGCTTCCGTTCGCGCTGATCTTTCCTTTTCCGCCTGACGACAGGGCTGCTCCGCGAGGGGTGGCCCTTTTCATTTGCGCCGCGCGTTGCAGCGTGACTGACTTGTAGCCGCGCAGCCGCTACCAATCTTCGATCACGACAAGAGGCGCCGGCACGTGACCGGCCGGTTCGCGTCAAGCCCGGCTCCCCGCCAACCCGCCGGCCGCGGGCATCGACGCGGCCTCGATGGCCCGTCGATGCCAAAGCCAAACTAAGGAACGTCCCACTCCCCCTGCCTGGGTGCTGCCGCAGTGGGGTGGGCGGGGGCTTGTTTCGCCGGCGAGACGGCACGTCGCGGGCATCCTGGCAAGTGTGGACGGCTCCTGAGCGCGGCCCCGTCACGGCGCGCGGAAGAGTCGTGCCGAGAGCCCGCGGAATCGCGGCCGTCCAGGCCGCGATTCAGGAACCCGCGAGCCGGCGAAACAAGCCCCCGCCCACCCCACCGCCCGCGAAACAGCGGCACGCAAACAGCAAACAGCAAGCACACAGAAGCCATCACCAGTCACCCCCCGACCGCAAGGCATTCCGCGCCCGGTTGTCACGCGTACGCGCCTTCATCTCGGCAACATGCCGCCGCCGCTGGAAGATGTCGTCGCCTTCGCGGTTGGCTTCGCGCAGCAGTTTCTGGAAGCTCACGAGCCGTTCACGCGGCACCTGCTCGCGCACCGCACACCCCGGCTCCTGCACATGCCGGCAATCGCGATAACGACACCGCAACGCCAGCATCCCGATCTCCGGAAACGCATCGTTGAGCGTCTCCACATCGGCATCCAGCCACAACTGCCGCAACCCCGGCGTGTCGATCAGGCACGCCCCACCGCCGGTGCGATGCAGCGTCCGCACCGTCGTCGTGTGCTGCCCGCGCTCGTCGCTGGCACGCACCGCGCCCGTCAGCGACGCCGCACCGGCAAGCGTGTTGGTCAGCGTCGTCTTGCCCGCCCCGCTGGAGCCCAGCGTGACGAGCGTCGAACCGCGCCCCAGCCACGGAGCCAGCGCCGCCACCGCATCCGGCGAGCGCCCGTCGACCGCCAGCACCGCGACGTCGTCCCGCGCGTCGCCCAGGTGCGTGCGCACGCGCGCGATCGCGCCTGCGGGGTCGGCGCAAACATCGGCCTTGGTCAGCACGACCACCACGCGCGCCTCGGCCGAATGCGCGAGCACCAGGAAGCGGTCGAGCCGCCGCAGGTTGAAGTCGTGATCCAGGCCCATGACGATGAGCGCCGTGTCGACGTTGGCGACCAGGCCCTGGCGGCCGCCCGCGGGGTCGCGCCGCGAGACGCGGTTGCGCGCAGGCAGCCGCGCGACGACCCAGCCGAGGTCGCCGTCCGATGCGGCCGCGCGCCACCACACCCAGTCGCCGACGACGAGGGTGTCGCGTTCGTGCTCCAGCGCCGCGCGCAAGGCGGGCGCCGGCCGCACCGCTTGAGCATCGGTGCCGTCGTGCACGACCAGGCGGTCGCGCTGGATCTCGATGACGCGCGCCAGTCGCGTGCCATCCGGCCGCGGGCGCGCGAGCGCCGCCTGCACCGTGGCGTGGGAAAGTCCGATGTCGCGCAGCGCGCGCAGATCGAAGGAGTCTTGCATTGCAAAGGTTTCCGGACGCGCCGCACCAGCCACTGGGCGATGCGGCAGCCTCGCTCGCGTCTCAGCTGAACGCGAGCGAACAAAGGCCTTGCACGGTCAAGGCCGGCTTGCGGGGTGTAGGCGTCGGAACCGGGGGACGTCGGTGCGGAATTCGCACCGGAGGGTCGGCGGAAAGATCGCGCGGATCAGTGGCCGATGGCCTTCGAGAACCGTGACGGCACGGCGGTCGACGCGCTGGCGGTGTGGGTATCCATTGCGGCCTCCTGCGGGTGGA
>DASQCX010000147.1:0-1842 GCA_035634455.1 Burkholderiaceae bacterium | reverse complement strand
CGGCACCTCGCCGCACCGCTTCCAGGTCGGCCGGCGGCTGGCCCGGGCGCAGGACATGATCGCGGCCGGGGTGTCGCTGTCGGAAACCGCGGCGGCGGCCGGCTTCGCCGACCAGAGCCATCTCACGCGTCACTTCGCGGCGCGCTTCGGCCTGACGCCCGGCCGCTGGGCGGCGCTGTCGAGGCAGTAGCGGCCCTCGTCGTCGAGCCTGGACGAGGACAGCCAGCCGGTGCGTATGCCGGCGAGCGTGGTCGTTGCGATGCCGCGCGCAATCGGCAGCCGGCACGCCCAGCCGGAGAAAGCGTCGCGCAGCCAGCCGAGCGGTGCGGCATTCGACTGGAAGAGCGGCGTCAAGAGATGGCTGGCCTGGCGGTAGAAACGCACCGTCGCGTCGCGCCGGCGCGCGAAGTCGGCGAGATCGCCGGCCGTCGCCAGCGTGTCGGCCAAGGTCCAGGCATCGACCAGGGCCAGGTTGGCACCTTGGCCCAACTGCGGGCTGGTGCCGTGCGCGGCGTCGCCGAGGAACAGGATCGGCCCGTCGTTCCAGCGCGGCAGAGTGACATTGCGGTAGGTCGCGCGCGAGAACTCGCCGGCGTCGGAGAAGACGCGCGTCGCCTCCGGCCACAGAGCTGCGGCGGTCTGCCGAATCGCCGAGAGATCGAGCGGCTCGTGCGGCGCCAGTGCCGCCTTGGGCAGGCTCCAGTAGATCGTGAGCTGGCCATCGCCGACCGGCAGCAGGCCCATCATGAGGCGCGTGCCGCGCACCCGCTGGCGCAGCAGCCCGGCGGCGCCGAGGCCAACGCTGTCCGGCGCGGTGGCCCAGATGCAGCCCCAGGGATAGAGCTTCTGATAGGCGTCGGGCATCAGCCGCCGTCGCACCGCGGAGTGTGCGCCGTCGGCCACGACCACGAGATCGAACGGGCCATGCCGCCCGAGGTGTCGATCGATGATCACGCCCTGCCCATGCTCGCGCACGACGTCGATGATTTCGCTGCCGGTCACCACCTTGGCCGGCGAGCGCTTCAGGCGACCATGCAGCAGGTCGAACAGCGCGCTGCGGCGGATGCCGAGCCCGTGCGCCCTGGGGTGCAGGTCGGCATAGGAAAGGTCGAGCACGGCGCGGCCGCGCGCGGTCCTAGCCTCAAGCCCGACCACTTTGCCGCCCTGCGCCAGCGCCTGATCGGCAAGCCCGAGGGCCGCCAGCACGGCGAGCCCGGTCGGCTGAAGCAAAAGCCCCGCACCAAGCGGGCGGGGCTCTGCAAAGCGTTCGAAGACGGTGACGTCGTGGCCGGCCTCGGCCAGGAAGGTCGCTGCGGCCTGTCCAGTGACGCCGCAGCCGACGACGCCGATCTGCAAAGGGCTAGAGCCCGCCGTTCACCACCAGGCACTGGCCCGAGACGTAGTCGCTGTCAGGGCTGCAGAACAGATAGACCGAGCCCGCCGCCTCGCTCGGCAGGCCGCCGCGGCCGAGCGGGATCATCTGGTTCATGGCGGCGATGCGGCCGCCCTGCACGCCGATCTTGACCTTGCGGCCCTGCACCTCGATCTCGCCCGCCTCGCCTTCGCTCAAGGGCGTGGTGAGACGCGTCTGGATGTAGCCGAAGGCCACAGCGTTCACCGTGACGTCGTAGCGGCCGAACTCCTTGGCCAAGGTCTTGGTCAGGCCGACGATGCCCGCCTTGCCGGCCGAGTAGTTCGACTGGCCGGCGTTGCCATTGACGCCCGAGGTCGAGGAGATGTTGACCACCTTGCGCACGATGCGCTGGCCGGCCGAACGCTCCTTCTCGACTTCCTGGCGGAAATGCTGCTGGAAGGCGCGCAGGATGCGGAACGGCGCGGTCA
>DASQCX010000146.1:0-2578 GCA_035634455.1 Burkholderiaceae bacterium | reverse complement strand
CGCGGTAGTCGGTTAAATTCGCCATCAGCTTGAAGCTGTACTTATCAATCGATGGATGACCTGAAGCCGCTGGCCGTGTTCGCCGAGGTCGTGGCCGCCGGCTCGATGAGCGCCGCCGCGCGCCGCCTGGGCATGAGCCCGTCGGCGGTGAGCCAAACGATACGCGCGCTGGAGCAGCACGGCGGCGTGACGCTGCTGCACCGTTCGACGCGCAAGCTGGCGCTGACCGAGGCGGGCGAGCGCTACTACCCGCACTGCCAGCGCCTGCTGGAGGCCGCGCGCGCCGCGGCGCAGTCGCTGCAGCAGGCGCGCGACGCGCCCACCGGCGAGCTTCGCGTGTCGGCGCCGGTCGGCTTCGCGATCCACATCGCGCCGGCGCTGGCGCCGCTGCTGGCCGAGGCGCCGCAGCTGCGGCTGCGCCTGCTGGTGGACGACGCGATGATCGACCTCATCGACGCCCGCATCGACGTCGCGATCCGTATCGGCCGTCTCGCCGACTCCAGCTGGGTCGCGCGCCGGCTGTGCGACTTCGACATGATCCTGTGCGCCTCGCCCGACTACCTCGCGCGCATGGGCACGCCCGCGACGCCGCAGCAGCTGCCCGCGCACCAGTGGCTGGCCTTCGGCCGCGAGGCGCCGGCCGCCGGCCTGCAGGACGGCTTCGCCGCGCCGGGCAACCCGGTGCTCGCCGCCGCGGGCAAGGGCCTGGGCAAGGGCGCGCTGGCCACGTCGCAGCCGGCCACGATGCCGCTGGAGATGCGCGCGGGCAGCGGCGAGCGCCAGCGCGTCCATGTCCAGGCGCGCATCGCCAGCAACAACCAGCTCTCGCTGCAGCAGATGTGCGAGCACGGCCTGGGCATCGCGCGCCTGGGCCACGCCGACGCCGCCGCGGCGCTCGCGCGCGGCGCGCTGGTGCGCGTGCTGCCGCAGTGGCGCTTCGCGTCGCTGCCCGTGTGGGCCGTCACGCCGCGGCGCGACGAGGCCGAGGCGGCCAAGGTGCGCGGGGCGGTGGACTACCTGAAACGCTATTTCGCGGCCTTGCCCGCGACCGCGGCCGGCGAGTCCGTCTGAACGGCACGGCAGGGCGCGCACAGCGGCTGCGCCTTGGCCGCCACCTGCACGCCGAACAGCACGCAGCACCAGGCGACGAACACCCACAGCAGGAAGGCCGGGATGCCGGCCAGCGCGCCGTAGGCCGACAGCGACACCGAGTGGCTGAAGTACAGCGCGCAGCCGCGCCACGAACCCCAGGCCGCGACGGCCGCGGCGATGGCGCCGAACGCGCTGGCGCGCCAGCTCAGCACGTAGCCCGAGAACGCGCGCAGCGTCACGAACAGCACGACGATGCTCAGCACGAACGGATAGTTGATGTTCGCGAGGTCGCCGGGCAGCAGCGCCAGCAGCGCCGCCAGCGGATGCAGCAGCGCGAACGCCAGCAGCGCGCCGGTCGGGGCCAGCACCAGGAACGCGCAGTAGTGCAGCAGGCTGGTCGCCAGCGAGCCCCTGGCGCCGCAGATCTTCTGGATGTGGCCCTCGAGCTCGCGCGCCATCAGCACCAGCGTCACGCAGAAGCCCGCCAGCCCCAGCGCGCCGATGTTCTGCGTGACCTGCGACGCCGCCTTGAGCACCAGGTCGACGACGTCGCGGCTCTGCGCGGGCAGCAGGTACTGCGCGAGCACGGCCTCGAACTCCTGGCGCGTGGCCTCGGAGACGCCGTAGAAGTTCATCACCCGCAGGCCCACCGTCATCAGCGGCACCAGCGCCAGCACCGAGGTGAAGGCCAGCGAGCTGGCGCGGATCAGCGCCTCCTCGGTCACGAACGCGAACAGGGCGTCCCAGACGACCTGGGTGCCCCGGACGAGCTGGTGCAGCGGACGGCGCCAGTGCCAGCGCCCGTCCTGCGCGGTGGGCGCGGACCAGGCGAGCAGCAGCTTCCAGAATTCCATCAGCGAAGGGGCAGGGCCGGCCGCGGGCCGCGCCGGAGGCGGTGGGACGCGCGAGCCGGCCGGCGTTGCCGGTCGGGACGACGGGCGTTGGAGCGCGCCGCCACGGCGGAGTTCCGTGACGCCCGGCTCAGGCCGGGATCGTGCCGGGCAGCAGGATGTCGCGCCCCACGTCGCGGATGTCGCGGTGCCCGCAGAAGGCCATCGTGACGTCCATCTCCTTGCGCAGGATCTCCAGGCACCTGGTGACGCCGGCCTGGCCCATAGCGCCCAGGCCGTAGAGGAACGGGCGGCCGATCATCGTGCCGCGGGCGCCGAGGGCGACGGCCTTGAGGACGTCCTGGCCGGAGCGGATCCCCGAATCCAGCCAGATCTCGATGTCCTTGCCGACGGCGTCGACGATGGACGGCAGCGCCGCGATCGTGCTGGGCGCGCCGTCGAGCTGGCGGCCGCCGTGGTTGGAGACGACCAGCGCGTCGGCGCCCGACTGCGCGGCGAGCCGGGCGTCCTCGACGTCCATGATGCCCTTGAGGATCAGCTTGCCGCCCCAGCGCTTCTTGACCCACTCGACGTCGGCCCAGCTCAGCGCGGGGTCGAACTGCTTGGCCGTCCACTCGGACAGCCGGCTGACGTCG
>DASQCX010000145.1:0-1592 GCA_035634455.1 Burkholderiaceae bacterium | reverse complement strand
CACACCTTCGTCCAGTTGGAAGTCATGCACTTCGGCACGTCCACGCTGCGCGGGCGCATCGGCCCGGTGACGGGCGAGGTGACGATCGACCGCGCGGCCAGGATCGGCGACCTGCGCCTGCGCATCCCGGTGACCACCGTCGAGACCGGCGTCCGCGCGCTCGACGCGCGCCTGAAGGAGCCCGATCTGCTGGCGACCACCGAGTACCCGGAAGCGTATTTCGTCGCGACGCGGTTCCAGTTCGACGCCGCCGGCGGCGTCAAGGAAGTGCGCGGCGAGTTCACGCTGCGCGGCGTCGGCGAGCCGCTGTCGCTGGTGGCGCGCTCGTTCGCGTGCCGGCAGGACGCGATGCTCAAACGCGAGGTCTGCGGCGGCGACTTCGACGGCCAGCTCAAGCGCAGCCGCTTCGGCGCGACGCTGGGCCTGCCGTTCGTGGGCGACGACGTGCACCTCGTGGTGCAGGTCGAGGCGATTGCCCCCTGACGCCCGGTCGCGGCGCGCGTGCCCGATAATTGGGCGCTCCGCCGCCGTGGCGGGCAAGGATTCCCGAAAGCTAGGCATGACTCTCCCTGACGATTGGCGGCACGACCGCGAGATCGGCGCGCAACCCGGCACGACGCTGGACACCACGCGCGTCGACGACGTGCGCATCGGCGCCGTCCGCCCGCTCATCTCCCCGGCGCTGCTGCTGGACGACATGCCGGCCCCCGACAGCGCGGTGACGCTGGTCGAGGAGGCGCGCGTCGCCCTGGCCAGGGTGCTGGCCGGCACCGACGACCGGCTGATCGTCGTCGTCGGCCCGTGCTCGATCCACGACCACGACCAGGCGCTGGAGTACGCGCGCCACCTCAAGGTCGTGGCCGACGCGCTCGGGGACGACCTGCTCGTCGTGATGCGCGTGTACTTCGAGAAGCCGCGCACCACCGTCGGCTGGAAGGGCTACATCAACGACCCGCGCCTGGACGGCAGCTTCCGCATCAACGAGGGCCTGCGCAAGGCGCGCCAGCTGCTGCTGGACGTGGCCGAGATCGGCCTGCCCGCGGGCACCGAGTTCCTCGACCTGCTGAGCCCGCAGTACATCGCCGACCTGGTGTCCTGGGGCGCGATCGGCGCGCGCACGACCGAGAGCCAGAGCCATCGCCAGCTGGCCTCGGGCCTGTCGTGCCCGGTGGGCTTCAAGAACGGCACCGACGGCGGCATCAAGGTGGCGGCCGACGCCATCCTCGCGGCCAACGCGTCGCACGCCTTCATGGGCATGACCAAGATGGGCCAGGCCGCGATCTTCGAGACGCGCGGCAACGCCGACTGCCACGTGATCCTGCGCGGCGGCAAGACGCCCAACTACGACGCCGCGCACGTCACCGCCGCGTGCGACGCGCTGCGCGCGGCCGGCCTGCGCGAGCAGGTGATGATCGACGTCTCGCACGGCAACAGCAGCAAGCAGCACCAGCGCCAGATCGTGGTTGCCGAGGACGTGGCGGCGCAGATCGCCGATGGCGAACGCCGCATCACGGGCGTGATGATCGAAAGCCATCTGGAGGAAGGCCGCCAGGACCTGGTGGCGGGCGTTCCGCTCAAGCGGGGCGTGTCGA
>DASQCX010000144.1:0-3548 GCA_035634455.1 Burkholderiaceae bacterium | reverse complement strand
TCGCCCTCGTTGCAGCCCTCCTTGGTGCCGCTGCAGAGGGCGTCCTCGCGCAGCCAGTTCAGGACGGTGCGCGTGGGCGCGGCGTCGCTCACCTCGACGACGGCGCCTTGGGCGTGATGGAAGAAGCGGATCGGGCGGGTCTGCATGTTCGGGCTGGGAAAACGTGGCGGGAACGATATCGAAGTTACTCCGATCTCCGTGGTCGGTGTATATGTCTTACTGCATAGCATCCATGGAGATCCACGTATGGCGGAGCCGGAATCTTTCGACAAGATCGAGCTATCTCTCGTGAGGCTATTCCACACCGTGATCACGGAACGAAGCATTTCCCGGGCCGCGCTGCGGCTGCAGACCACGCAGCCCGCGGTCAGCGCCAAGCTCAAGCGGCTGCGCGAGCTGACGGGCGACCCGTTGCTCGTCCGCGCCGGCCACGGGATGGTGCCCACGCCCGCCGCGCTGGCGCTGATGGAGCCCGCCGCCGAGCTGCTGCGCAGCGCGCAGCTGATGTTCGGCTCGCGCACGCACGGCCTGGACTTCGACCCCGCCTCGTCCACGCTGAACTTCCGCGTCGCCGCCAGCGACTGGCTCGACCCGATGGTGCTGCCCGAGCTCGTGGGGCGCATCAAGACGCGTGCGCCGGGCGTCACGCTGGAGATCCTGCCGCTGACCGGCGAGTACGACTACCGCCTGCACCTGTCGCGCGCCGAGGTCGACCTGGTGATCGGCAACTGGCTCAAGCCGCCCGGCGAGCTGCACATCGGCCAGCTTTTCGCCGACGAGGTCGTCTGCCTGGTGGCCGCCGACCACCCCGCCGTGCGCAACCCGCGCTGGTGGACGGCCGAGCGCTACCTCGAGAGCGAGCACATCGCGCCGCGGCCGCTGCACGCCGGCGCGCGCGGCGTCATCGACGAGCACCTCGCCAGCCAGGGCCAGGCCCGCAACATCACGGTGCGCACGCCGCACTTCGCGCTGGCGCCGATGATGGCGGCGCGCTCCCATCTGGTGCTCACGACCGGCCGCCAGTTCTGCAGCCACTACGTCGATACGCTGCCCGTGCGCATCGTGCGCTGCCCGATCCGCTTTCCCGCGCTCACCTACTACCAGCTGTGGCACGAGCTGAGCCATCACTCCGGCGCCGGGCGCTGGCTGCGCACGCAGGTGCGCGAGGTGATCCGCTCTCTGGCCAAACCCCGATGACGCCCGACCCCATGACGACCCGCACCCGCCTCGCCCTGCGCGGCGACCTGCTCGACTTCGCCGACGACCCCGGCTTCGCCGCGCCCGCCAGCGCCGGCGGCGTGCGCTTCCGGCCCGACCACTGGCTGCTGGTGGAGGACGGCCGCATCGCCGGCGCGCAGGCCGACGACCCCGCGCCCGGCTGGGAGCGCGTCGACCGCCGCGGCCACCTGATCCTGCCGGGCTTCGTCGACACGCACGTGCACAGCCCGCAGCTGGACGTCATCGCCTCCTACGGCACCGAGCTGCTGGAATGGCTCAACACCTACACCTTCCCGGCCGAGGGACGGCACGCCGACCCGGTGGTGGCCGTCGCCGGCGCCGAGCGCTTCCTCGACGCGCTGCTGGCGCACGGCACCACGTCGGCCGTCGTCTTCCCCACCGTGCACAAGGCGTCGGCCGACGCGCTGTTCGCGGGCGCCCAGCGGCGCGGCATGCGCGTCATCGCCGGCAAGGTGCTGATGGACCGCCACGCGCCCGACTACCTGCGCGACGACGTGCGCCAGGCCGAGCGCGACTGCGTCGACCTGATCCAGCGCTGGCACGGCCGCGACCGCCTCGCGTACGCGCTGACGGTGCGCTTCGCGCCCACCAGCACGTCGGCGCAGATGCAGATGGCCGCCGCGTTGCTGCAGGCCCACCCGGGCACCTACATGCAGACGCACGTGGCCGAGAACCGCGACGAGGTGCGCTGGGTGGCGGAGCTGTTCCCGCAGGCGCGCAGCTACCTCGACGTCTACCAGCGCCACGGCCTGCTCAACGAGCGCGCCATCCTCGCGCACGGCGTGTGGCTGGACGACACCGACCGCGTGCTGCTGCGCGAGACCGGCGCGCAGATCGCCCACAGCCCCAGCTCCAACCTGTTCCTGGGCAGCGGCCTGTTCGACTGGCTCGCCGCGGAAGGCCAGGGCGCGCACGTGTCCGTGGCCAGCGACGTCGGCGGCGGCACCAGCCTGTCGATGATCCGCACGCTGGCCGACGCCTACAAGGTGGCCGCGATGCGCGGCGTGAAGCTCACCGCGTGGAAGGCCCTGTACGGCGCCACGCGCGGCGCCGCGCGCGCCCTGCACCTGGACCACGAGATCGGCAGCCTCGAGCCCGGTCGCCACGCCGACATCGCGGTGTGGGACTGGGCCTCGACCCCCCTGATGCAGCATCGCGTCGACCTGGCGCAGGACCTGCACGAGAAGCTCTTCGCCTGGATGACCCTGGGCGACGAGCGCTTGCTGGAGTCGGCCTGGGTGGCCGGCGTGCCGCGCTATCGCCGGGAGTGAAACCAGCCCCGGCCAGACCCATCCCGCAGGCCAGCGCACGGCAGATGCGCCCCCGGGCATCCATTTGGAAGCGATGCAGGAGACAACATGCATTCAACGACCCCCGACGCCGCGGTGACGCCAGAGTCCGCCGCTCCCCCCGTTTCCCGGCCGGCCCCCGCCTGGCTCGAACGACTGTTCGACCTGCGGCGGCACGGCACCACGGTCAACACCGAGCTGCTGGCCGGCCTGACGACCTTCCTGACGATGGCCTACATCGTCTTCGTCAACCCGTCCATCCTCGGGGATGCGGGCATGCCCAAGGGCGCGGTCTTCGTCGCCACCTGCCTGATCGCGGCGCTCGGCTCGCTGATCATGGGGCTGTACGCGAACTACCCGATCGCGCTGGCGCCGGGCATGGGCCTGAACGCCTACTTCGCGTACGTGGTGGTGCTGGGCATGGGCATGAAGTGGCAGGTCGCGCTCGGCGCGGTCTTCATCTCGGGCTGCCTGTTCCTGCTCGCCACCGTGCTGCGGCTGCGCGAGATGATCATCCAGGGCATACCGCAGTCGCTGCGCATCGGCATCACGGTGGGCATCGGCATGTTCCTGGCCATCATCGCGCTCAAGAGCGCCGGCATCGTCGCGCCGTCCAAGGCCACGTACGTGACGCTGGGCGACCTGCACGCGCCTTCCGCGATCCTGGCGGTGATCGGCTTCTTCGCGGTCGTCGTGCTGGACCGGCTGCGCGTGCGCGGCGCGATCCTGATCGGCATCCTGGGCGTCACCGCGCTGTCGTTCTTCTTCGCGGGCAACAAGTTCGACGGCGTCGTGTCGCTGCCGCCGTCGATCGCGCCGACCTTCCTGCAGCTGGACATCATGGGCGCGCTCGGCGTGGGCGTGTTCAACGTCATCCTGGTGTTCTTCCTGGTGGAGGTGTTCGACGCCACCGGCACGCTGATGGCCGTCGCGCGCCGCGCCGGCCTCGTGACCGACGGCAAGATGCACCGCATGAACAAGGCCCTGCTGGCCGACAGCAGCGCGATCTTCGCGGGCTCG
>DASQCX010000143.1:0-4440 GCA_035634455.1 Burkholderiaceae bacterium | reverse complement strand
CGATGACCCAGCCCGGCCGCGGGTAGATCTGCCGGAACTCGGCCTGCGCCATCGCGACGATGCCGCCCTGGGCGTCGAACACGATCGAGCGCGAGCTGGAGGTGCCCTGGTCGAGCGCGAGCAGGTACTGGGGCCTTGTCGTCATGGTTGTTCGTCGTTGCAGTTGACCAGCGTCACGTTCGCCTGCGACAGCAACGTGGGGAAGGGCTCGGGCGGCTGGCCATCGGTGAACAGCATCTCGATCTGGGCCAAGCGCGCCATCTCCACCATCGCCGGCCGGTTGAACTTGCTGTGGTCGGCGGCGACCCAGACCTCGCGCGAGTGCTCGAGGATGGCGCGCGCCACCTTGACCTCGCGGTAGTCGAAATCGCGCAGCGAACCGTCGGCCTCGATGCCGGAGATGCCGATCAGGCCGATGTCGACCCGGAACTGGCCGATGAAGTCCACCGTCATCTCGCCGATGATGCCGCGGTCCATCGCGCGCACCGCGCCGCCGGCGACGATGACCTCGCAGTCGGCGTTGTCGGACAGGATCGCCGCCACGTTCAGGTTGTTGGTGATCACGCGCAGGCCCTTGTGGCGCAGCAGCGCGCGCGCGATCGCCTCGGTGGTGGTGCCGATGTTGATCAGCAGCGACGAGCCGTGCGGCACGCGCGCCGCCACCTCCTGCGCGATGCGCTGCTTGGCCTGCGCGTTGAGCTGCTGGCGCTTGCGGTACTCGATGTTCTCGGTGGTCGAGCCGGGCATGCGCACGCCGCCGTGGAAGCGGGTCAGCAGGCCGGCGTCGTTGAGCTGGCGGATGTCGCGCCGCACCGTCTGCAGCGTCACGCCGAAGCGCTCGGCGAGCGCCTCGACGGTGACGGTCTGCAGACGGCGGACCTCCTCGATCAGCTCGAGCTGGCGCGGTGATGGATTCATGGCGAGCGAATCTAAACGATCACATACGAATCGATTCGAGGGTTTTCCATCAGATAAAACGAAAACGAAACGAACAGAATCGCTGCCATTCGAACGATACCTGACGAATCGTTCAGTACCCGGAAAGAACCGTGCAAGCTCCGCCTTCCCCCGCCGGCCAGCGCTCCAGCGCGCTCCCGACCCAGTGCGACGTGCTGGTCGTCGGCGGCGGCATCAACGGCGCCGGCATCGCGCGCGACCTCGCGGGCCGCGGCCTGAAGGTGGTGCTGTGCGAGCAGGACGACCTGGCGCAGGCGACGTCCTCGTCCAGCACCAAGCTGATCCACGGCGGGCTGCGCTACCTCGAGTACAACGAGTTCTCGCTGGTGCGCAAGGCGCTGGCCGAGCGCGAGGTGCTGCTGCGCAGCGCGCCGCACATCATGTGGCCGCTGCGCTTCGTGATGCCGCACGACCCTGGCATGCGGCCCGTGTGGATGATCCGCATCGGCCTGTTCCTGTACGACCACCTCGCCCGGCGCGAGGTGCTGCCCGGCTCGCGCACCGTCGACCTGCGCCGCCACGCCGCCGGCGCGCCGCTGCAGCAGCGCTTCACCAAGGGCTTCGTCTACTCGGACGGCTGGGTGGACGACGCGCGCCTGGTGGTGCTCAACGCGATCGACGCGACCGAGCGCGGCGCCACGGTGCTCACGCGCTGGCGCTGCCGCGACGCCCAGCGCTCGGCCGACGGCTGGCAGGCGACGCTGGACGAGCGCGGCGGCGCGTTCCACACGCTGCACGCGCGAGCGCTGGTCAACGCCGCCGGGCCGTGGGCCGCGCAGTTCCTGTCCGAGCACGCGCACATGAGCCGGAACAAGTCGCTGCGGCTCGTCAAGGGCAGCCACATCGTCGTGCCCCGGCTGTTCGAGCACGACCACGCCTACATCTTCCAGAACCCCGACAAGCGCATCATCTTCGCGATCCCGTACGAGCGCGACTTCACGCTGATCGGCACCACCGACGTCGAGCACCACGGCGCGGTCGGCGGCGCGAAGATCGACGAGTCGGAGATCCGCTACCTGTGCGAGCAGGCCAGCCGCTACTTCGCGCGGCCGGTCGGGCCGTCGGATGTCGTGTGGACGTACTCGGGCGTGCGCCCGCTGCTGGACGACGAGTCGGGCGATCCGTCGGCCGTCACGCGCGACTACTCGCTCGATCTGGACACCGCCCAGGCCCCGCTGCTGACCGTGTGGGGCGGCAAGATCACCACCTTCCGCCGCCTGGCCGAGGACGCCGCCGACATGCTGATGGGGCCGCTGGGCACCGATCAGGCCAGCGGCGCCTGGACCCACGGCGCCTTCCTGCCCGGCGGCGACCTGGACAAGTGGATAGGCCCCGCGCGCCGCCCGGACACCGACTTCGAGCGCTTCGAGCAGACCGTGCGCCGGCGCTATCCGCAGTTCGACGCCGCCGTGCTGCACCGGCTCGCGCGAGCCTACGGCGCGCGCATCGACCGCGTGCTGTCGGGGCCGCCCGGCGTCGAGGTCGCGCCCGGCCTGTTCGAGTGCGAGCTGCGCTACCTGCACGACCACGAATGGGCCCGCAGCGCCGACGACGTCCTGTGGCGCCGCAGCAAGCTGGGCCTGCATTTCAGCGCCGAACAGCGCGCCGCCGTCGCCGCCTGGTGCGCCGCGCACTGGAGCGGCGCGGCCGTCACGTCGACCCCGGAGACCGCATGGAACTGATGCTGGAACGCATCGAACAACGAGCGGGGGCGCAGGCGCACCTGTACCCGCTCGACCTGAAGCTCGTGCCCAACGCGATCACCGTGCTGCTGGGCGCGACGCAGGCCGGCAAGACCACGCTGATGCGCGTGATGGCCGGCCTCGACAAGCCGCATGCCGGCCGCGTGCTGGTGGACGGCGCGGACGTCACCGGCAAGTCGGTGCGCGATCGCAACGTCGCGATGGTCTACCAGCAGTTCATCAACTACACGTCGATGACCGTGGCCGACAACATCGCGTCGCCGCTGCGGCTGCGCAAGGAGTCCGACATCGACGCGCGGGTGCTGGAGCTCGCGAGGAAGCTGCACATCGAGCCGTTCCTCCAGCGCATGCCGGGCGAGCTGTCGGGCGGCCAGCAGCAGCGCGTCGCGCTGGCGCGGGCGCTGGCCAAGGACGCGCCGCTGATGCTGTTCGACGAGCCGCTGGTCAACCTCGACTACAAGCTGCGCGAGGAACTGCGCGACGAGCTGTCGGCGCTGTTCGCGGCCGGCCGCTCCACCGTCGTCTACGCCACCACCGAGCCCACCGAGGCGCTGCTGCTGGGCGGCTGGACCGCGGTGATGGACGCCGGCGAGCTGCTGCAGTACGGGCCGACCGCGGAGGTGTTCCACCGGCCGAAGTCGATCCGGGTGGCGCGCGCGTTCAGCGACCCGCCGATGAACCTGATCGCCGGCACGGCCTCGCCGCAGGGCGTCGCGCTGCCGGGCGGCGGCGTGCTCGCGTGCGCGCTGCCGGCCGGTGCATCGGGCACGCTCACCGTGGGCGTGCGCGCCGGCGCGCTGGGCGTGCGCGAGCGGCCGGGCGACCTCGCGCTGGCGGGCGTCGTCGAGCTGGCGGAGATCTCCGGCTCCGACACCTTCGTGCACGCGAAGACGGCGGTCGGCGAGCTGGTCGCGCAGCTGACCGGCGTGCACGTGTTCGAGCTCGGCTCGACGATCACGCTGTACCTGCATCCCGGCCAGGCCTACGTGTTCGGCCAGGACGGCAACCTGCTGGTCGCGCCGAAGGAGCAGCACTGATGTCGCGCATCGATCTCGACCTGGCGCACGCCTACAAGCCCGATCCGAGGGCGGACGAGGACTACGCGCTGCTGCCGCTGAAGATGACCTTCGAGGACGGCGGCGCCTACGCGCTGCTGGGCCCGTCGGGCTGCGGCAAGACGACGCTGCTCAACATCGTCTCGGGCCTCGTCAAGCCCTCGCAGGGCAGCGTGAAGTACGACGGCCGGGACGTCACCGCGCTGACGCCGCAGCAGCGCAACATCGCGCAGGTGTTCCAGTTCCCGGTCATCTACGACACGATGACGGTGGCCGAGAACCTCGCGTTCCCGCTGCGCAACCGCGGCGTGGCGCCCGCGAAGATCAGGGAGCGCGTGGGCCGCATCGCCGAGATGCTGGAGATGAGCCACCAGCTCGACTCGCGCGCCGCCGGCCTGGCCGCCGACGCCAAGCAGAAGATCTCGCTGGGCCGTGGCCTGGTGCGCGAGGACGTCAGCGCCGTGCTGTTCGACGAGCCGCTGACGGTGATCGACCCGCACCTGAAATGGCAGCTGCGGCGCAAGCTCAAGCAGATCCACCACGAGCTGAAGCTGACGCTGATCTACGTCACGCACGACCAGGTCGAGGCGCTGACCTTCGCCGACCAGGTGATCGTGATGACGCGCGGCCGCGCGGTGCAGGTGGGCAGCGCGTCCGACCTGTTCGAGCGCCCGCAGCACACCTTCGTCGGCCACTTCATCGGCTCGCCGGGCATGAACCTGCTG
>DASQCX010000142.1:0-3044 GCA_035634455.1 Burkholderiaceae bacterium | reverse complement strand
GTTAGACGTGTTCGTGATCGATCCAGCGTAGGCCCGCCCCGGGAAACTGTGAAGATTCATCGAAATTGCAGCGATTACAGTAGCGTTACTTATGAACCTGCTGGATCCCGCCGCGCTGGAATCGCTGGCCGCCATCGCCGAGGCCGGCAGCTTCGAGCGTGCGGCGCAGCTGCTGTCGATCACGCAGTCGGCCGTCTCGCAGCGGCTGCGCGCGCTCGAGACGCAGGTGGGCCAGCTGCTGGTGGTGCGCTCGCGCCCGCTGCGCATGACCGAGCCCGGCAAGGTGCTGCTGCGCTACGCGCGCCAGCTGCAGGCGCTGCGGGCCGATGCCGCGCGCGAGCTCGGCGCCACGCAGATGCGCGAGGAGCGCCTGCCGATCGCGATCAACGCCGACAGCCTCGCCACCTGGGTGCTGGGCGCGCTCGACGCGCTGGTGCACGCCGGCCAGCGCGAGGGCTACGGCCTGGAGCTGATCGTCGACGACCAGGACTTCACGCACGACCGCCTGCGCGAGGGCGAGGTGCTGGGCTGCGTCTCGACCGTCTCGATGGCGCTGCGCGGCTGCACCTGCCAGCCGCTGGGCCACATGCGCTACATCGCCGTCGCGAGC
Source organism: Burkholderiaceae bacterium (assembly GCA_035634455.1). GTDB lineage: Bacteria > Pseudomonadota > Gammaproteobacteria > Burkholderiales > Burkholderiaceae_C > Scleromatobacter. Next base: position 2,434 of record DASQCX010000142.1, on the reverse strand, counting down.
CCGGCCTTCGTCGCGCTCGCCATGCCCGCCGGCCTGAACGAGGCCAACTTCGCGCGCCTGCCCTTCATCGTGTTCAACCGCAAGGACGACATGCAGGCGCAATGGGTGGCGCGCGCGATGGGCGTGCGCGACCCGCGCCTGAAGGAGCGCTTCGTGCCGTCCAGCGAGGCCGGCGCGCGCGCCGCGGTGATGGGCTGGGGCGTCGCGGTGATCCCCGAGCTGCTCGCGCGGCCGCACCTGGACGCCGGCGCGCTGGTCGCGATCCGGCCCGAAGTCACGATCGACGTCGCGCTGTACTGGCACCAGTGGAAGCTGGGCACCGGCATCGACCCGTCCGCCGAGGCCAGCGCTCCGATCGCCCGTTCCGGCCTGATGGAACAGATCGGCCAGGCCCTGATCGCCGGTGCCCGCGCCGCGCTGCTCCAACCCTGACGACCCCATGCTGATCCTCGAGACCGCCCGCCTGCGCCTGCGCTGGTTCACGGACACCGCCACCGACGCCGACTTCCTGCGCGCGCTGCTCAACGACCCCGGCTGGATCGCCAACATCGGCGAACGCCACGTGCGCACGCGACGCCAGGCGCGCGCCTGGATCGCGACGCGCCACACCGCGCCCTACGGCCGGCTCGGCTTCGGCTTCTGGGCGGTCGAGCGCAAGTCCGACGGGCGGCTGTTGGGCATGTGCGGCCTGACCAAGCGCGACACGCTGCTGGAGGCCGACGTCGGCTATGCGCTGATGCCCGAGTTCCGCGGCCAGGGCTACGCCCGCGAGGCCGCCGCGGCCTGCGTGCGCTACGCCCACGACGTCCTCGGCTTCGCCGAGGTCTGGGGCATCACCAGCCCGAGCAACGCGGCATCCGCCGACGTGCTGCAGAAGATCGGCCTGCGGGATGCGGGCATCACCCAGCTGGTGGGCAACGACTACGACACCTGGGTGTTCAAGTCGCCGCGCATCGAGCCGGGCGACGATCGGCGGCAGATCGACGCGCTGACCCGCCGCTTCCTTGCCGCGTTCACCAACCGCGGCGGCGTCATCCCGACGCTGCCCGCGCTGCCGCACTACTTCCTGCTCGACGCCACCGTGCGCGTGGCCGATGCGCTGGGCACGATCACCAGCACCGACATCCACGGCTTCATCGCCCCGCGCGCCGAGTTGCTGGCGCGCGGCCGCCTGGTCGACTTCGAGGAGCACGAGACCGGGTCCCGCACCGAGATCCGCGGCGCGATCGCGCAACGCTGGCTGCGCTACGCCAAGCGCGGCACGCTGGACGGCCGGCCCTTCGAGGGCGGCGGCACCAAGGCGCTGCAGTTCGTGCGCGCGGCGCGCGGCTGGAAGATCGCGTCGCTGGTATGGACGGACGACGTGCCGGCCGCGGCGGCCTGACCGGATAATCGACGGATGATTCGATTGATCGTCGGCCTCGGCAACCCCGGGGCGGAATACGAGGACACGCGCCACAACGCCGGCTTCTGGTGGGTGGACGGCGCGGTGCGGCAGCTCAAGGGCTCGCTGGTGCACGACCCGAAGTACCACGGCTTCGTCGCGCGCGTGAACCGGCCCGAGGGCCCGGTGTGGCTGCAGCAGCCGCTGACCTACATGAACCTGTCGGGCAAGGCCGTCGCGCCGCTCGCGCGCTTCTTCAAGATCCTGCCCGACGAGATCCTGGTGGTGCACGACGAGCTCGACATCCCGCCCGGCCAGATGAAGCTCAAGAAGGGCGGCGGCAACGGCGGCCACAACGGCCTGAAGGACATCCAGGCGCAGCTGGGCACCGGCGAGTTCTGGCGCCTGCGCCTGGGCATCGGCCATCCGGGCGACCGCAACGAGGTCGCGGCCTACGTGCTGCGCAAGCCGCCGGCCGCAGAACGCGAACTTATCGAGCGGAATGTCGACGAGAGCCTGAAAGCGCTCGATCTGCTGCTGGCGGGCGACATGGACAAGGCGACGATGAAGCTCCACGCCAAGCCGCCGCGCCCCAAGCCCCCGCGTCCGCCGCAGCTCAATCCGCTGCTGTCGTCGCTGATGAACAAGGTGCCGGCGGCCACGCCGTCGCCGTCGTCCCCTGCGAACCCTGCGGGGCCGGCCTCGGCCGGCACGCAGGAGCCCGCCGAGTGACGACCCAGACCACCCGCTTCCACCTTCCCCCAATCGCTCCAGCCGCCGCGCGCACGCGTGCCCTCGCGCGTGACGCGCGCCCGCCCAGGCTGGCCGCCGCCCTGCCTTGTGTTCTCGCGCTGTGCGCAGCCGCCGCGTCGGCGCGCACGCCGCACGCGCACAAGGCCGACAAGGCCGTGTCGGCGCCGACCACGGAGCAGATCCTCGCGCCCTCGGCCGCCACCGTGCCGGACGCGCTGCCGCCCGACAGGCGCGTCTTCCGCTGCGGCAGCAGCTACTCCGCGCACCCGTGCCCGGATGCGGACGCCGCGCCGCTGG
>DASQCX010000141.1:0-1555 GCA_035634455.1 Burkholderiaceae bacterium | reverse complement strand
TGGCCGTGACGATCGCCGGCGCGGTCACCGGCGAGCACGTCGCCTGGGCCGCGATCTTCAACGGCTTCGCCTACGCCGGCTGCCAGTGGCTGAACGCGACCGCGCTGTGGCGCCATCCGCGCCTCGGCACGGACCGCGTGCAGCGGGTCGTCGCGGTCGCCTACGCCTGCATGGGCGTGGTGCTGCCGGCGCGCGCCATCGCGCTGCTGCTGGTCGGGCAATCGCGCCTGAGCCTGGATCGCGACGGCGCCTGGCAGGTGCCGGCCTACGTGTTCGGCCTCGTCTACCTCGTCGTCACCAACCTCGGCTTCGTGCTGATGTGCAAGATGCGCGCCGAGGCCGAGACGCGGCTGCAGGCGCGCACCGACGACCTGACCCGGCTGCCCAACCGGCGCGCGCTCGACGAGGAGATCGCCCACGCGCTGGCCGCCGCCCGCCGCAGCGGGCGGCCGTTCGGCGTCGTGATGGTGGATGTCGACCGCTTCAAGTTCATCAACGACACCCACGGCCACGCCGTCGGCGACGCCACGCTCACCGCCTTCGCCGAACGCCTGGCGGGCGCGCTGCGCGAGCCCGACCGCGCCTATCGCTACGGCGGCGAGGAGTTCTGCGTGCTGCTGGCCGACACCGACCTCGCCGGCGCCTGCGCGCTCGCCGAACGCGCGCGCGAGCACATCACCCATCCCTTCGAAGGCACGATGCGCGCGCTGACCGCCAGCTTCGGCGCCACCGCCTGGCAGCCGGACGACACGGGCGACGCGCTGTTCCGGCGCGCCGACCGGGCGCTGTATGCGGCCAAGAACAATGGGCGCAATCGGGTCGAGATGGCCTAGCGGGTGGATGGGGCTGCTGCCAACGACCCATCTGCGACATGGCATCTTCCAGTTCCGCCGGTGGAAAGCGGTCGTCCATATCGTGGCTTCGCAGCGCCTTCACGCCTTCCGCCAATCGTGTGGCTGCTAGCAGGGAGGCGAACACGCAGGAAGGCTGCGTCCGAGGCAGCACTCGCTGCTCCGACACTTTGCTCTGCATTCGACCTGCCGGAGGCACGCCCGCTCGTGCCTCATGGCGCCTCCAACGCTGAGGGATGCACGGTTACCAGCATCCGCCTGTTCGCGGTTCGGCAGTTCCCCGGATAAGTTCAACAGCCTATTGGCGTCCTGCCCGACGAGTACGCACGTGCCACGGCCGGTCGGTCATCTCCGTCACGCGGTTCGAACCGAATCGGCGACGTACTCGCGGGCGATCCGGCACGCTCCCGCCGAAGCGGCTTCTTACATCCAGTAGCGGCGCAACACCGCCATGGACAACATCCGTCATATTCATTTCAGGCTCGACAACAAGACGAGAAACTTCTGCGATGTGGAGTTTGTAGTCTTGACACGAGGCCTGCGGATCCATCGCGTCGTCGTTCGTGAACGCGGTCGCGCGCCCAGGCCGGCCAGCGACCTGTACTCCGCACGCACCCCACGCTCACCGCCATGACCATCGCCGCACCACCGCGTCTCAGCCCCGTCCCGCGCCGGTCAGTCGGCTTCACCCTGATCGAAGTGAT
>DASQCX010000140.1:0-4425 GCA_035634455.1 Burkholderiaceae bacterium | reverse complement strand
GATGGTGGGCGTCAGGCCGTAGCCGTGGAGCTGGCGGTCGGGCACGACGTAGCTCAGGCGCGTGCTGGAGGCGCCCAGCATCTGCAGGCCGCGCAGCGCGACGGCGCAGGCGGTCGCGCCGTCGCAGTCGTAGTCGGCGACGACGACGATGCGCTGCTGGCGCTCGATGGCGTCGGCCAGCAGGCGCGCGGCCTCGGCGCTGCCGCGCAAGGTGGACGGCGGCAGCAGCTGGCCCATCGCGTCGTCCAGCTCCTCGGCGCTGCGCACGCCGCGCGCGGCGAACAGGCGCGCGAGCAGCGGGTGGACGCCGGCCTGTTCGAGCGCGAACGCGGTGCGCGGCGGGACGTCGCGGATGTGGAGTCGCGGCGGCTGGCTCACAGCGCCCCCAGCGTCGCCTGCGCCGAGGCGCCACCGCCACCCACCAGGCGCTTCCACCACGGGCGCTGCGCGGGTCGCCAGGTGCGGGCGTGGCGTTCGCCGGCCAGGGTCAGCCGTGCGGCGGGATCGTCCGAGTCGGCCAGCGCGCGCAGCGGGCCGGCGTCGAGCGCGTGCCAGGCCTCGGCCCAGGCGCTCCAGTCGTCGCCCAGCAGCGGCGCGCGCAGGCGCTCGTCGACGACGACGTCGGCCGGCAGCGCCTTGCCGGCGGGCTGCGCGGGGCCGGTGCCGGCCAGCCAGAACGAGTTGACGCTCATGGCGCCGCGCTCCTCGCGGGCGTCGTTGAGCGGATGCACGTACAGCAGCATCTGCACCTCGCTCTGCAGGCGCCGCACCAGCATCACGCCGGGGTGGTCGTTGAGCCAGAGGTCGACGTTGCGGCCGATCACGCGGTCGATGGACGCCGTGGGCAGCTCCGCCAGCGACGGGTGGCTGACGTACCAGCGCGTCGGCCCCGCCCAGTGCCAGGCCCAGCCGAGCTCGGTGAACAGCGGCGCCAGCGTCGCGTGCAGCGTGCGCGCCTCGGCTTCGTCGAGCTCGAGCAGCGCGGGATCGACGAGGTTGACCTGGTCGCGCCCGACGTGCCAGTGCGCCGGCGTGACCAGCCCCCAGCCGCTGCCCGGCGCCGGCGCGAGGCCGTCGCGGCGCGCGGCCTCGGCCGCGAACGGCAGCAGGCCGTCCTGCACGGGCCAGCCGCGCAGCCCCGCCAGCAGGCGCTCGTGCGGCAGCGACAGGGCGTACTCGTCGGCCTCGGCGACATCGTCGGTGCTCGCGTCCCCGACCGGCGCCCAGCGCGCGAGCAGGCGCTCCAGGTTCGGCAGGCTCAGGGTGGCGAGCGCCTGCGCGGCGGCGTCGGACAGGGCCGACGCGTAGGGGATCACGAGATGCATCGCGCGATTATCCCGCGCGGTCGGGCACGGCTCGCGCGAGCTTCAGGCGCGGGCGCGCGCGTCGCGGTGTTCGACCATCGCGTCGACCGCGCGCTCGAAGGTGTCGAACAGCCCGCTGCTGCGGTTGCGCATGGCCATGCCCAGCGCCGCGGACAGCTCGGCCGACTGCACGCACTGCTCGAGCCGGCGCAGCAGCGCCATCGCCTCGGCGGTGGTGCATTCGACGCCCAGCACCATGAAGCGGTCGTCGTCGAAGTGGGCCAGGGTGTCGGGCTTGCGGACCGTCTGGCGCAGGGCCTGGGCGGCGCGCACCAGCACGGCGTCGCAGACCTCGCGCGCCGCCGGGCCCTTCATGCCGTCGAGCTCGATGGCCACCACGCAGGCGCTGGCGCCGTAGCGGCGGCAGCGTTCCTCCTCTGCAGCCAGCGCGAGTTCCCAGCCGCGGCGGTTCGCGAGGCCGGTCAGCGGGTCGGCGAGCGCGTCGACTCGTGCGTTCCCGGTCAGGCGCGCGAGGGCGGTGGTGTGCAGCTCGGCGCTGAGCAGGCCGCTGAGCATGTCGGCCAGCACCTCGACCATCGCCTGCTCCTCGACCAGGCTGGACGGCATCGGCTGGCGGTTGAGGCCGCACAGCGTGCCGAACAGGCGGCCGTCGCCGTCGACCAGCGGCACGCCGACATAGGCGCCGATGGGCACCTGCCGCGTGAACGGCAGCCCGGCGTAGGCGGGCACCTCGGCCACGCGCGGCGCCACCCGCGGGCCTTCCTCGCGCACCATGCGCGAGCAGAACGAGTCGTTCCAGCGGAAGACGTCGCCTTCCTTGACACCGTAGGCGTGGTCCTCGGCCGCGAGCACGACCCAGTCGTCGTTGTCAGCGCGGCCGACCATCCACAGGTCCATGCCGACGCGCTGGTGCAGGAAGGAGAGCACCTCCCTGGAGGCGCCTGCGAAATCCGGTGCTTTCATCGATCCATTCTCTCCGGCGCTTTTCGCGCGCCGCCTGACGTTGCGAGCCAATCTTAGGGCCAGTCGGCCCGCATCGCACGGTCGGGGGCCCCGATCGCGGCGTTGTCCGACGCGCGGACCGCCCCGCCTAGAATGCCCCGATGGCCGGCGTGACTCCACGCGGGCGGGGAAAACTGGTGCCATTCGAGTGGTTGATTGGCTGGCGCTACACGCGCGCCGGCCGCGCGGGGCGGCGCAACGCCTTCATCTCGTTCATCTCGCTGGTCTCGATGCTGGGCATCGCGCTGGGCGTCGCGGCGTTGATCATCGTGCTGTCGGTGATGAACGGCTTCCAGAAGGAAGTGACCGACCGCATGCTCAAGGCCATCGCGCACGTGCAGCTGATGGACGACCAGGGCAACGCGCTGGCCGACTGGCAGGCGCTGGCCAGGAAGGCGCAGGCGCTGGAACCGGAGGTTCGCGCCGCGGCGCCCTACACCGAGACGCAGTCGCTGCTGGCGCACGGCGACGGCATGCGCGGCGCCATCGTGCGCGGCGTCGAGCCTGCGCAAGAGGCCGGCCTGACAGAGCTGGCGGCCGACCTGCAGCGCGAGGGCATCCTCGCCAAGCTCACGCCCGGCAGCTGGAACATCGTCCTGGGCGCCGAGCTGGCCCGCGCGCTGGGCGTGGCGGTGGGCGACCAGGTGACGGTGATCGCGCCGGGCGCGCAGGTGACGCCGGCCGGCGCGCTGCCGCGGCTGAAGTCGTTCAATGTCGTCGGCACCTTCTCGGTGGGCCACTACGAGTACGACAGCGGCCTGGCGCTGGCCGCGCTGGACGACACCGCGAAGCTGTACCGCACCGGCGGCCCGACCGGCGTGCAGCTGCGCCTGGCCGACATGAACGAGGCGCGCGCCGTCGCCGGCCGCCTGGCCGAGGGCCTCGGCAGCCAGGTGCGCGTGCAGGACTGGACGCGCACCAACGCCGCCTGGTACGACGCCGTGCAGATCGAGAAGACGATGATGTTCATCATCCTCACGCTGATCGTCGCGGTGGCCGCGTTCAACCTCGTCTCGACGCTGGTGATGACGGTCACCGACAAGCAGGCCGACATCGCCATCCTGCGCACGCTGGGCGCCAGCCCGCGCTCGGTCATGGCGATCTTCATGGTGCAGGGCGCGGCTTCGGGCATCGCCGGTACGGTGGGGGGGGTCGTGTTCGGACTGCTGGTGGCCTACAACATCCCCGTCATCGTCCCCTTCATCGAGCACCTGCTGCACACCAGCTTCCTGCCCGCCAGCGTCTACCTGATCGACCGCATGCCCAGCGACCCGCACCTGTCGGAAGTGGCGCAGATCGCCTTCTGGGCGCTGCTGTTCGCCTTCCTCGCCACCGTCTACCCGAGCTGGCGCGCCAGCCGCGTGCGTCCCGCGGAGGCCCTGCGCTATGAGTGAGAACGTGCAAGCCGGCGCCGTCGTCCTGCAGGCCGCGGGCCTCGGGCGCCGCTTCTCCGAAGGCGGCCTGGACGTGCAGGTGCTGCACGACGTCGACCTGCAGGTGCGAGCCGGCGAGACGCTGGCCGTCGTCGGCGCCTCGGGCTCCGGCAAGAGCACGCTGCTGCACCTGCTGGGCGGACTGGACGCGCCCACGGCCGGCCGCGTCACGCTGATGGGCCGGGACATCAACGCGATGGGACTCGCGCAGCAGGGCCTGTTCCGCAACGAGCACCTGGGCTTCGTCTACCAGTTCCACCACCTGCTGCCCGAGTTCTCGGCGCTGGACAACGTGGCGATGCCGCTGCTGATCCGCCGCATGCCGCGGCCGCAGGCCCACGAGCAGGCGCAGGCGATGCTCGCCGCGGTGGGCCTCGCGGCCCGCGTGCAGCACCGACCCGGCGAGCTCTCGGGCGGCGAGCGCCAGCGCGTGGCCATCGCGCGCGCGCTCGTCACGCGCCCCGCGTGCGTGCTCGCGGACGAGCCCACCGGCAACCTCGACAAGGACACCGCCAACACCGTCTTCGCGCTGATGATGGACCTGGCCCGCGAACGCGGCACGGCCTTCGTGCTGGTCACGCACGACGCGGGCATCGCGGCGCGCTGCCAGCGCCAGCTGCGCCTGGAGCGCGGCGTGCTGGTCACGTCCAAGTCCGCGCAGCCGG
>DASQCX010000139.1:0-1510 GCA_035634455.1 Burkholderiaceae bacterium | reverse complement strand
CGATCGTGCCGTCCGCACTCACGCGCGGCGGCTCGAAGGCATAGACGGCCTTCGGCGGCCGGCCGACGAGGCACAGCTGCGCACCGAACAGCAGCGCGAGCGCGGCACCCTCGCTGTGGCCGAGCGTCACGTCCACCGCAGACAACGCCAGCAGCGGCATGGAGATGGCCTGGAAGGCATCCCAGAAGCCGGCGTGCAGCCGCCCCATGCCCGGCACGTCGACCGCGCGTGCATCGAGATCCGCCAGCCAGCAGGCTAGGTTGTCCGTGCCGGGGAAGCCGACCACGCCGGGGCTGAAGACGACCGCGCGCGACGCGCTGCTGGCCAGACCGATCGTCGGCGGCTCGGTGTAGGCCCGCGCCGCCAGCCGGGCGTAGTCGGCCGGCGTCACGGCGCGCTCGCCTCAGGCTTCGCCGCCACCGCCTTTCGGGCCTGGAGCTGCGCGACGATCGCGACGACCTGACCGGACGCACCGGTCACGGCCGCCAGCGCGTTCGCCTGGAGGTTGCCCGACGGGTTCGCGCAGACGGGATCGATCGCTAGGCGCGCGGCAGTCACGGCGGCGATCTCTTCGGCCTTGGCAAGGCCGGGAATCGCCAGCAGAGCGGTCACGGTCGGACGCACAGCAGCGTCGACCGCGCAGGCGTTCTCGATGGCTTGGGCCTGCGCCTGGCTCGGCGTCGCGCCGGGCGTGGTGCAGGCGGCGGACATGGCGCCCACGGCAACCGCGAGCGCGGCGGCCAGGACGAGGCGGATGGACTTCAAGGTCTTCATGGGAGGATTCCTCAACAGGTGATGGCCCCGCCGCGTGGCGGCAGGGATTCGCGGCGCGAATGGGGTGGCGTCAGACCGCCGGCGGGAGTGGCGGCAGTGGCTGGATGGAGGTGGCGGGCGCCAGCGCGGGCGGCGGCACCGCGGCGGCGGGCGCAGGGGCGTCGGGCACGTTCGATCGCATCTCGCGCAGCGCGAGGCCGATGACGCCCGTCGTGATGACGATGACGAAGTGCGAGTAGTCACCGCGCATAGCGGGCTCGAAATAGGCCATCCCGGACCAGATCGCGAAGCCGAGGCCACCGATCAGAGTCATGACGATCAGCTTGAGCTTGGCGTTCATGTGGGCCTCCGCTCAAAACGACTGCGTGTAGGCGAACTGCACGCCGCGCGGCTCGGGCAGCAGGAGCCATCGCGTGGAGGCCGCGCCGAACGCGATGCCGGTTGCGTCATAGACCATGCTGCTGTACTCGCAGCGGCCGCCCATGCGGGACTTGTCGAACTCGCGCATGGCGCTCATGGCGAGCGCGGGCACGATGCCGAGGTACGGCGCGGCCTCGAATGCGGCCGGCGCGAACGCCTTCAGGGCGGCGTCGGATCCGAACACGATGGCGGCGTTGCCGACCAGGTGCAGCGTCTTATCGGTCGAGACTCGCGGCCCGACGATGCACGGCGCGGCCGTCACAGCGACGCAGATCAGCATGCCGATGGCCGCGAGCAACGCTCGCTTCAGGAAGTC
>DASQCX010000138.1:0-8358 GCA_035634455.1 Burkholderiaceae bacterium | reverse complement strand
CGAGCGTCCCGTCGGACGTGGTGTCTCGCTGCACGTGGTCTGGCCAAGGGCCGCGCACATCCCGTACCGCCAACACCATGTCACGCGGCCACGGAGTGCATGGACACACCCGAAGTGGAGCGGATGACGAGTCTCGAACTCGTGGCCTCGGCCATGGCGTGGCCGCGCTCTGCCTGCTGAGCTACATCCGCAAAGGTGCAAGACGAACCAACGGCCAGTACCGAGGTCGTCTCGCGGCAAATTGTTAAAGAGCGTCCGCCTTGGCCTGATGCCGCCGGCGGTGCGATCCATCGATCGCTGGCCTGTGCCGATGCGCAGGCCGGTGGAGTCGGAAATGAAAAAGGCCCGGATCCTTTCGGAATCCGGGCCTCTGCGTACAGAGCTTGGAGGGTGGGCGCGACCTATGCAGGTACAACGCCTCCCTCTCCCGGATGCAACGGGTCCTCGTTCCGATCGAGCTGTCGATAGCTCATCGGAAAGGCCGTGTGAACGGTGCCGTTGCAGGTGCCCAGCGACTCCATCGCCCAGGCACATGCGAACGCGACCAGACCCTTCATGGGGCGGGTGGTTCTGGCGATGTGCAGGGATTTCACGATGGGGCCTCTGGAAGAAAACATGCGCTCGATCGAGCGATGGGGATGGACTGTAAATAGTCTTTACGCCATCGTCAACCCCCTGCGACAATGGAAAGAGAAGTCGTTGCAAGTCGCCTACAGCCCGTGTCGAACACCACCATCACAAGAAGACAGAACGTCCTCGGCCTGTTCAAGGCCTACGCAGAGAAGGCGCTCGCCGCGGGTGCGGCGCCCAAAGGGCTCGAGCAAGCATTCGCCGCGACGCTTGAAATTTCGGCCAGCATGTGGAGCCAGGTGAAATCCTCTCGTCCCATCGGCGACAAGCTCGCCCGGCAGATCGAGGTGCACTGCGGCAAGCTTGCTGGCTGGCTGGACGAAGCCCAAGTCGTCGCTGAGCCTTCGGCGGCAGAACAACAGTTTCTCGAACTCGCATTGAAGGCTTGGCGCGCAACGAATGCTGCTGGTCGCAAGGCGCTGCGCGAGCATTTAAGGCAGATTTTCGATTGATTGGGAGTGTCAGAACGACAGCCCCCCTTGCGCGCTTGACATACGATTGGACGAAAGATTTGCCGCGTCGCAGGAGATGACGCACCTTCATCGAGGACTGCTTTCCGGCGGCGGAACGGGGCACCGCGATGTCGCTGATGGGTCGATAGCCGGCGCCGCGACCGCGTCGTCGGAGTGCTGACGTCAGCGCGAAGCGCACGCCTGAGATGCCTGGCAACGCCGTTCGAAGCGTACCGCTGGCACGCAAGCCGCCGAGGCCCTCGATGGGCCGAGGCGCGCCCCCGTCCCACCAGCAACAAAAGCAGCAGCGGCTGGGTGGGCAGGGGCTTGTTGCGCAGGCGAACCGGGACGTCGCGGGCGGAAGCCCCCCGGTCCGCCAGCCACGTAGCGCCGTAGGTACCAGTACGGGTCACGTCTTGCGGTTGAGCAGATCTACCCGCGGGCGTTTCCGCACGCGCCCCAGCCGATAGGATCGGGTTAGTACGTATACAGATGACATATCAAACTGTATACAGTTTTCTCACGTCGCCGCGGTGCCCGCCGCGCCGGGCCCGGTCCGGTCGGCGGTCGCGATGTCCACTCCTTACAGAGCCCGCTGTGGTGAGGGGAGGGTGCATGCTTCCAGGCATGCGCCCTCTGCACTCTGGAGGACGCGATGGACGCACATCTTCTCGACCAGGCTGACCCGCTGGCGCTTCGGACCCAAGTCCAGCCCGTGGACGAGCGGCTCCCGCCCCTGCGCCTCGCCGCGCTCGGCCTGCAGCACGTGCTGGTCATGTACGCGGGCGCGATCGCGGTGCCGCTGATCGTCGGCCGCGCCCTCAAGCTCGCGCCCGAGCAGGTGGCGATGCTCATCTCGGCAGACCTCCTGTGCTGCGGCATCGTCACGCTGATCCAGTCGTTCGGCCTGAACCGGTGGTTCGGCATCAAGCTGCCCGTCATGATGGGCGTGACCTTCGCGGCGGTCGGCCCCATGGTGGCCATCGCCAACGGCGCGCCCGGCATGGACGGCGCGCGGGCCGTCTTCGGCGCCGGCATCGGCGCCGGCGTGATGGCCATCCTGATCGCGCCCCTGATGAGCCGGCTGCTGCGCTTCTTTCCGCCCGTGGTCACCGGCACGACCATCGCGATCATCGGCATCAGCCTGATGCGCGTGGGCGTGGGCTGGGCCGTGGGCGGGCCGTCCAACGTGGCGCAGTTCACCGACGTGCCGCAGCTGGTCGCGATGGTGGAGCAGGCGAAGGCCAGCGCCGCCGTCGCCGCGGCGGCGAGCGCGGCCTCCGGCGTCGCCACCGAGGCCATCGCGTCCGAGCGGGCCGCATCGGTGGCGGTGACCGCCGCGGTGGCCGAGGCCGCCGCGGCGTCGTCGCCCGCGCCCGGCCGCTTCCTCAAGATGTTCGCCAAGCTGAAGCTGTCCGGCCCGGTGCCGATGAGCGACAACCCGGCCTACGGCGCGCTCGACAACATGGCCGTGTCCGGCGCGGTGCTGGCGTTCATCCTGCTGCTGGTGCGCTTCTTCACCGGCTTCGTCGCCAACATCTCGGTGCTGCTGGGCATCGTGATGGGCTGCGTGATCGCGATCGCGATGGGCAAGATGAGCTTCGCCAAGGTGGGCGCGGCGCCGTGGTTCGACGTCGTCACGCCCTTCGCCTTCGGCCTGCCCACGTTCGACCTCGTCTCCATCGCCACGTTCACCGTTGTGATGATCGTCGTGATGATCGAGTCGACCGGCATGTTCCTGGCGCTCGGGGACATCACCGGCAAGAAGATAGCCCAGGCCGACCTGGCCGCGGGGCTGCGCGTCGACGGCCTGGGCACGGTGATCGGCGGCGTGCTCAACACGTTCCCGCACACCAGCTTCTCGCAGAATGTGGGCCTGGTGGCGGTGACCGGGGTGAAGAGCCGCTGGGTCTGCGTCTTCGGCGGCTTGATCATGATCGTCCTGGGCATGCTGCCCAAGATGGCGGCCCTGATCGAGGCGATCCCGCAGTTCGTGCTCGGCGGCGCCGGCCTCGTGATGTTCGGCATGGTGGCCGCGACGGGCATCCGCATCCTCGCGACCGTCGACTACAAGAACAACCGCTACAACCTCTACATCGTGGCGCTGGCCATCGGCTTCGGCCTGATCCCGCTGGTGGCGCCGCGCTGGATGCAGCAGATGCCGCACAGCCTGCATCCGCTGCTGGAGTCCGGCATCCTGCTGACGTCCATCTCCGCCGTGCTGCTGAATCTGTTCTTCAACGCGGGCCGGTCCGAGGCCGCGACGGAGACCACGCACCAGCCCATAGCCGCGCATTGATTTCGCAGCGGTCGCGGCGCCGCCTCAGCGCAGCAGCTTGAACGCGTGCGTCCACGAGTTCTCGCGGAACCCGGGGATGCACCACAGCATGGCCAGCGGCTCGATCGCGCGCGCCGCGACCGCGCTGCCCATGTCGGCGACATCCCAGCCGACCTGCGCCAGCAGCTTCGCGGCCGTCGCCTTCGCATCGGCGTCGTTGCCCGCGATGAACATCGTCGGCCTGCCGCCCGCGAAATCGGGGGCGATCATGCGCGCCGCGCCGACCGAGTTGAAGGCCTTGACGAAGCGCGCCTTCGGGTGCGCCTCCTGCAGCCACTCCATCAGCGACTCGTTCCTGCCTGTGAAGTAGGACAGCACGCCGTCGACGGGCGCGGCGTCGGCGATCGGGTTGGTGGCGTCGATCACGGGCTTGCCGTCGATGCCGCCGCCGGCATCGCGCGCGGCCTGCAGCGCGGCGCTGCCCTTGACCGCGAGCACGGCGACGTCGCCGAAGGCCGCGGCGTCGACGGTGCTCGCGACGCGCGCGGCGGGATGCTTCGCGGCGAAGTCCGCGAGCTTGGACGCGTCGCGCGTGCCGAGCGCCACGTCGTGGCCTTGCTCGAGGAAGCCTGCCGCGAGCGTCTGGGCGACGACGCCCGATCCGATGATGCCGATCTTCATGGTTGACTCCTGGGTGACGCCCGGAAATGCCGGGGCATGGAGCGAACTCTAGGCGCGCGCACCATGTCTGAAAAGTCATTGAAGGTTGATGCCATGGTGACTTTCAGTTGAGAATCCCGTGCATGAAGCAACTGCAGGGATTGCTCGCCCTCATCGAGATCGGCGCCGCCGGCAGCTTCGCCGGCGCGGCGCGGCGGCTGGGCGTGACGCCCGCGGCGGTCAGCAAGAGCCTGGCGCGGCTGGAGGAGCAGCTCGGCGTGCGCCTGGTCCAGCGCAGCACGCGAACGGCGCGCGTCACCGACGAGGGCGCGCGCTTCATCGCCAAGGCGCGCGACGCGCTGCGCCTGCTCGACGATGCCGTGACCGAGGTCTCGCAGGCCGCGCGGGAGCCGGCGGGCGTGGTGCGGATCTCGACCGGCGTCGCGTTCGGCCGCCTGTGGGTGCTGCCCGCGCTGCCGGCGCTGGCCGAGCGCTACCCGCAGCTGACCATCGAGGTCGAACTCGACAACACGCCGGTCGACCTGGTCGCCAACGGCATCGACATCGCGATCCGCGGCGGCTCCGTGCCCGACGCGGGCTTCGTCGCGCGCCGCGTGTGCAGGCTGCCGCTGGTGCTGGTCGCCAGCCCCGCCTACCTTGCGCGCGCCGGCGTGCCGCTCGCGCACGGCGAGCTCGAGCGGCACCGCTGCATCCAGTTGCGCTTCGCCGACGGCACCGTGGCGCCGTGGTCGTTCCGCGTCAACGGCCGGCGCGTCGCGCTCGCGCCGCACGCCGCGCTGGTGGGCAGCGACAGCGACGCGATCGTCGAGCTGGCGCTGGCCGGCGGCGGCATCGCGCAGTGCGGGCTGTACCAGGCGCTGCCGCACCTGCAGGCGGGCCGGCTCAAGGCCGTGCTGGCCGATTCGCACGACGCCGGCACGCGCGAGTTCGTGCTGGTGTATCCGCACCGGCAGTTCCTTGCGCCGCGGGTGCGGGTGGTCGTCGATGCGCTGCTGGCGCATTTCCGCGCGACGGCGGCGCTGCACGTGCAGCCGTCGGAGCTGCCGGCGTCGCTGCGGGCGGCGGCGCCGGGGCCGCGCCCGCGCCGAACCGCGTGACCGGTGCCGCGCGGCGGGCCGACTTCGGTACGGTCGAGCGACGGCGCGTCGGTCGTCGAGACGATGGACACAACTGTTGCGAACCCGCCGCGCCTGATACGCGGCCCGGCGGCGATTTCCGCCCTTTCGCTGGATAGCATGCGGGCCGCGAACCGGCGAGCGATCCCCGCTGGTTCGCAGCGGAATCGGCGCGACGTCTCGGCCCGATTCCCGCGGATCCCCGCATCGCGAGACCGGAAACGCCGCCGTGAGCACCAGCAATCTTTACCGTGGGCTGTTCGAGATCCTCACCCTGCCGAGTGGCGGCACCGCGGCCGAGACCTTGCTGGGCAACGCCAGCGTGGCGCGCCGCGACCTGGTGGTCGTCGCGCGCCAGGAAGGTTGCCTGCCCGAGCTCTACGCGCGCTGGGCGGCGCAAGGCCGGCTGTCCTCGACGGAGAGCATCGAGCACGAGCAGCTCGTCCGCCGGCGCGCGGCCGCCGCCGACGTGCTGCGCGGCCTGCCGGTGGGCACCTTGCTGGCCGCGGCCGTCCCGCCGGGCTCCGGCGCGGCCGCGATCGAGGTGCTGCTGCCCGACTTCGCGGCCGTAGCTCCGCTGCACGAGGCCGTGGGGCGCCTCGGCTATCGGCTCCACGGCACCGGCGAGTGGCTGGTGCCGCCGCGCGGCCCGATGCATCGCGGCCTGGCCAGCTTCCGCTACGCGACGACGGCCAAGGGCGCTGTCGCGATCGAGGTGCACGTGGGCGGCGTCCCGATCGCCGCGCAGCGCAACCTCGCGTTCGCCGACCTGGCCGACCAGACAGCCCGGCTGGACGGGCTGCCCTGCCGGGTACTCGACCCGACGCGCCAGGCGCTGCACCGCGTCGCCGCCTTCGGCGTCCGCGCGACGCCGGTCACGGTGCGCGAGGTGGCCGACCTGCATCTCCTGCTGGAGTCGGCCGCGCACGGCATCGACCACGCGTGGCTGCGCGGCAGGATCGAGCAGCTCGACGCGTGGGCGGGCCTGCGGCAACTGCGCGACGCCATCGTCGCCAAGCGCCTCGGCGCGCTGCTGGCCTGGGGCGAGTTCGGTCGCCTGGTCGAGGCCGGCGCGACGCGCGGCGAGGCTGTCGCGAACCGCCGGGCCATGAACGTCGGGCAGGTCGCCAAGGGCGCCTTCGAGCTGCTCGAGAGCCCGCGCCGGGACGACATCGTCGCCAGGCTCGCCCGCGCGCCGTGGCTCGTCTCCCAGGTGATGGGCGCCGGGTATCGCGTCCGCGGCATCCCGGTGTCGACCAAGGCCTTCGACGCGCCGCGCTTCATGCGCATCGACGGCGCGCTCTACCTGGCGACCGGCGCCGGGCTGATCCTGCTGTCGCTCGTCGACCTCGACGACGTCGCGCGCGCCGGGCTGGGCGAGCGCGTGCGCACGGGGAGCCGGCCGGTCGTGCTGGCGCGCTGGACGGCCGCGCGCGCCGGCCGCAGGAGCGGGGCGCGGGCGCGCTGAACGCGCACGCGGGCCATTGCGGGAAATCAGGCTGCCGCCAGCGACGACTCGAGCTCGTCCAGCGCCCCGCCCAGCCGCCGCAGCGCGCCGCCCAGTCGATCCGGCGCGACGTCGTGCCACGCCGGCGCCAGGCGCGGCGCGTAGGTGACGAGGCGGCGCGACGGATCGTCCAGCACCGCGTCGTCGATGACGATGCCGTGCGGTTCGAACATCGCGTGCAGCGCGCGGCGGCGCGTGCGCAGCGTCTTGCGCGTCGACTGGTACGCGTGCTCGGCGAGCTGGCGCCGCGCCGAGTAGCTGAAGGTGTTGGCGCCGAACATCTCCGGGTCGCGGTGGTCGGGCTCGAACAGGGCGATGTCGACGTTCGGGTGGCTCAGGCCGTAGCCCTTCAGGCCGAGCTCCAGCCGCGAGTGGATCAGCGAGCGGAAGCTCTGGCTCGCGACCAGCGGCAGGCCGCCCTCGACGAGGCGCGGGATCGGATCCGTGCCCAGGCGCACCGTGTGCGTCGGCGCGTAGGTGGCGTCGAAGGGCACGAGCGGGTTCAGGCACAGCACGAGGCCGATGTCCTCGTCCAGCAGCACGCGGGCGTGCAGCGTCTTCTTCAGCGCGCCGTCGACGTAATGGCGGTCGCCGATGCGCACCGGCGGATACAGGCCGGGCAGCGCGGCGCTGGCGGTGACGGCGCGCGAGATGGGCACGTCGTCCCAGCCGGGCAGGCCGAACGGGGCGACGGCGCCGGTGTCCAGGTCGGTGGCCACCAGCACCAGGCGGCGCGGCAGCTGGCGGAAGTCGTCGCTGCGGCCGGAGGCGGTGAACACGCGGTGCAGGTGCGCCTCGATCGGCGCGTTGCTGAACACGCCGGTGGGCAGCACGCGGCCCAGGCGCTCGATCGCCTCCACGCCCGAGGCCTGGCCGAGCGCGAAGCGCAGCGCCGACTGCGCGACCACCGAGGGCAGGCGCCGCAGCCGTCCGGCGATTTCGCGCCACGCGGGGTGCACGAAGATCGACGGGTGGATCAGGTCGTCGTCGCCGCCCTCGTTCTCGATGAAGGCGGTGCACATCTGGCGCGGCGTCATGCCGTTGGCCAGGCCCGCAGCGATGAACGCGCCGGCCGAGATGCCGACGTAGCCGTCCATGCGCGTGAAGTCGACGCCGACGAGCGCCTCCTCGAGCGCGCACAGCGCGCCGATCTCCCAGATCGCGCCCAGCGGCCCGCCGCCGGCCAGCGCCAGGCCGACGGCGCGCGCGCCGTGGCGCCGCGTGCGGGCGGGCGGGCGCGGGCGTGACGCGCGCGGGCGCGAGGAGGATTCGGGTGGATTCATCGGGGTGGGCATCGCGGGAGTGTCGACGTTGGATCGTCACGCCGCGGCGACGTTCACTGGAGGCGGCTCTCTAGCCCAGGCCGGAAACGGCGAAGGCGCCAGCGGTGAGGCTGGCGCCTTCGAGGAGGCGGGGCCGAGCGCGAGCCGCGGCCTGCGAAGCAGCGATCAGGCGGCCGGCGTGGCCTTCTTCGCCGGCGCGCGCTTGGCGGGCGCCTTCGCGGCGGCCTTCTTCGCCGGGGCCTTGGCGGCGGCGGTCTTCGTGGCGGCCGGGGCCTTGCCCGACTTCGACAGCCTGGCCACGGCGGCGCTCAGTTCCTCGACGCGGCGGGTCAGCTCGGCCACGTCCTTGGCGGTCGGCACGCCCAGCTTGCCCAGCGCCTTGGCGGTGCGCTCCTCGAAGATGTTCTCGAGC
>DASQCX010000137.1:0-3946 GCA_035634455.1 Burkholderiaceae bacterium | reverse complement strand
GCATGGTCTGCAGCTTCGTCGCGGGATGGCTGGCGCTGAAGTGGCTGTCGGCCTGGCTCGAGCGCGGCCGCTGGCACTGGTTCGGCGTCTACTGCCTCGCCGCGGCCATCGCGGTGCTCGCGCTCGGACGCTGAGCGCGCGTCCGCGGCGATCCGCCCCCGGCGACGGCCGGACTCAGTTCTGGCGCGGCGAGACCGACATGTGCAGCCCCTGCGGCGTCACCGTGATCGGCGAGGCGACGAGGCCGAGGCGATCCATCTCGTCGGCCTGCGCGGGCTTCATGCGGTACAGCACCAGGTTCTCCAGCGCGTTCTCGGCCGCCAGCGTGCCGATGCGCTGCGCGGCGCCATGCAGGTTGTTCGAGCCGCTGGCCAGCGTCAGGTCGCGCACGCGCACCTGCGTCATGCGGATCGTGTGATCGGAGGGCTGGAAGCGCAGGCCGTAGTCGAGCCGGACGTGGCCGGTGGCCGAGTTGCCGAACAGCCGGTCGACGGCGGCGACGTCGAGCTCCGTGCCGACGCGGTTGTTCTGCGGGATCAGCGTCAGCACCGGGTTCGTGATGTCGAGGTCGATCACCTCCGCCACCCGGCGCTCCATCGGGAACTGGCGCGCCAGCAGCAGCGTGAGCTGCGACTCGCTGATGTCGACGTCGTGCGTGCCGATCAGGCCGGCGCAGCCCGACAGCAGGGCCAGCAGCGCCAGCACGCCGGCCCACAGCGCGCTCGCCGCCGCGACCGCGCGCAGCAGGGCGCGCCGCCGGTATCGCCGTCCCACGGCCTCGCCCGAGGGCGCGCGGGCCCCGCCGTTGATGCTTGCGCTGGTCATTCGTCGCTTTCGTTGCCCGGGAGCAAACGCCCGGCTCCGCTGCTCAACGCTCGGCGGGCCCGTCGCGCCGACAGGTGGCGGCATTTCATGCGCCCGGGCGCCCTGGAATCGCACGCCCCGATTGCCGCGTCGAGCCGATTGCCGCTACACTACTGACCAACGAGTCATTAACGACATGCCCCCGTTTTCCTCCGACCCCTGTCCGTTCCGGCGCCGCCGCAAGGACGCCCGCCCGGCCGAACTGCTCGACGCGGCGCTGGCGCTGTTCGTCGAGAAGGGCTTCGCCGCCACCCGCAGCGAGGAGGTCGCGCGCGCGGCGGGCGTGTCCAAGGGCACGCTCTACCTGTATTTCCCGAGCAAGGAAGAACTGCTCAAGGCGGTGATCCAGCACTTCCTGGGCACCGAGATCGAGACCGGCATGGCGGAAGCCGCCGCGGCCGACGGCCCGGTCGCGGAAGCGATGGAGCAGCTGCTGGTGACCTGGTGGACGCGCATCTACGAGGGGCCGGCCTCGGGCGTGTTCAAGCTCATGATCACCGAGGTGCGCAACTTCCCCGAGATCGGCAGGTTCTGGGTCGAGCGCGTCGTCACGCCGGGCCAGGCGATCGTCTCCGGCCTGATCCAGCGCGGCATCGCCCGCGGCGAGTTCGAGGTCGACGACGTCCATTCCGCCGTCCACTCGATCCTGATGCCGCTGATCCTGCTGTGCCTGCACAAGCACTCCTTCATGGCCTGCGACGTCGGCAAGGACATGGACATCGATCCGGTGACCTTCATGCATGCGCACCTGAAGCTCGTCTTCAAGGGCCTGGCGGCGCGCCCGCCGGCGTCGGCCGGCGGGCGCAAGGCGCACCAGGCCGCGTAGAATTTGAGGGTTTGCCCGCAGCCCCCTTTCGTTCCGAGGAAGAGACATGAACATCGAACAAGCCCGCTTCAACATGATCGAACAGCAGATCCGCCCCTGGGACGTGCTGGACAAGGGCGTGCTGGGGCTGCTGGCCATCGTGCGCCGCGAGGACTTCGTGCCCGCGGCCTACAAGGCGCTGGCCTTCGTCGACACCGAGGTGCCGCTGGGCGAGGACGAGTCCATGCTGCCCCCGCGCGTCGAGGCCCGCATGCTGCAGGACCTGCAGGTGCAGCGCCACGAGCGCGTGCTGGAGATCGGCGCCGGTTCGGGCTTCATGGCGGCGCTGCTGGGCCATCGCGCGCAGAGCGTGATCACGCTGGAGGTCAAGCCGGCGCTGGCGAAGATGGCCACCGAGAACCTGCGCCGCAGCGGCGCGTCCAACGTCACCGTGGTGCAGGCCGACGGCTCGCACGGCTATGCCGCGGAAGGCCCGTTCGACGCGATCATGCTGTCCGGCTCGGTCTCCAAGGTGCCGGACGAACTGCTCAAGCAGCTCAAGCCGGGCGGACGCCTGATGGCGATCGAGGGCGGCGAGCCGGTGATGGCGGCCGTGCGCTACACCGCCAACGCCGACGGCACCTTCTCCCGCGTCAGCCTGTTCGACCTCGACGCGCCGCGCCTGGTCGGCTTCCCGGAGCCGGAGCGGTTCCACTTCTGAACTAGATCCCTAAACAGAGACAGCGCATACCGGAAGGCTCACGGCGGTCTTCCGGGGGAGCGTTGCGCCTTGTCGGCGGCTCGCGGGCGTTTTCCGCAGCCTGTCGGCTGAAATCGTCGTCAGGGGGTGCGCCGGCTGCAGGTCGTCGCATCGAGCGTGCATCGCGGCCCGCAAGGCCGTACAAACCTGTCCCAACGCCAAACGGCCAGAACAAGCAAGGAAAACGCATGTCCATCCAGCGCCCCGGTTTCGCCTCGATGTCGCCCATCGTCGGTGCCCTCGTCCTGGCTTTCGGCGCCGGCGGCGCGCAGGCGCAGAGCCTGAGCGAAGTCGTGCAGGCCGCGCGCGGCGTCGACGCCACCTACCTCGGCGCGCGCGCCAACGCGGACGCGGTGCACTATCGCTACGAGCAGGCGCGCGCGGTGCACCTGCCGCAGGCGGGGCTGCAGGTCCAGGCCGGCCGGCAGAACTCGACGTCGCCGACGATCGGCATCGGCGCCAACAACCAGCCGGTCGCCGTGAACGAGACGGTCAAGACCAACAGCGCGGGCGCCACGGTCACCGCCTCGCAGAACATCTTCAATCGCCAGAACGACCTCTCGGTGGACCAGGCCAGCAAGAGCGAGGAGCTCGCGCAGTCCCAGCTGGCGCAGGCCGAGCAGGACCTGATCGTGCGCGTCGCGCAGGCCTACTTCAACGTCCTGGCCGCGTCGGACGCGCTGACCTCGGTGCAGGGCAACAGCAAGGCGATCGCCGAGCAGCTCGCGTCGGCCAAGCGCAACTTCGAGGTCGGCAACGCCACCATCACCGACACGCGCGAGGCCGAGGCGCGCGCCGACCTGGCGCACTCGAACCAGATCGCCGCCGAGAACGACCTCGTCGTGGCCAAGGTGACGCTGGACCAGCTCGTCGGCCGCAACGGCGTCGCGCCGCATCCGCTGATCCTGCCCGCCACGCTGCCGCCGGTGATGCCCAGCCAGGCCTCCGACTGGGTGTCGCTGGCCGAGTCCGACAACCCCGCGCTGAAGCAGGCGCAGCTGGGCCTGCAGGTCGCCGAGCTCGCGACCGAAGGCGCCAAGGCCGGACACCTGCCCACGCTGGCGGCCAACGCGACCTACGGGCTCAGCCGCGGGCGCGAGACGATCGTCGGCGAAGGCTCGTTCACCGGCAACACGCGCAACGCCGGAGTGTCGCTGGTGCTGAACGTGCCGCTGTTCTCGGGCTTCCAGATCCAGAACCACGTGAACGAGACGCGCGCCCTCGAGCAGAAGGCGCGCACCGATGCCGAAGGCGTCCACAACCAGGTCGTCCTGGGCACGCGCACCGCCTTCGTGACCGCGCAGACCCAGGCCGCGCAGGTCAAGGCGCTCGAGGCCGCCGAGGCCTCCAGCAAGCTGGCGCTGGACGCCACGACGCTGGGCTACAAGGTCGGCGTGAAGGTCAACCTCGACGTGCTCAACGCGCAGTCGCAGCTGTACTCGACGCAGAAGGACGCCGCCGGCGCGCGCTACAACTACCTGATGTCGCAGCTGAAGCTGCGCCAGGCCGCGGGCAAC
>DASQCX010000136.1:0-5839 GCA_035634455.1 Burkholderiaceae bacterium | reverse complement strand
CGGGTTGTCCTCGCCGGGCTTGCCGTCGACGGCGATGCGCGTGACCTCGCCGATAGGCAGGCCGCGGTACTCGACCGGGGCGCCCAGCGCGAGCCCGCGCACCGAGCTCGCGAACATCAGGCGGTAGTCGAAGCCCTGCGAATCGGGCACCTTCAGCGCGTCGCCCATCTGCGCGTAGAGCTTGAACTGCGTGCCCTCCGGCGCCTCCGGCGGCGGCCCGAGCGTGGCGGGCGTGTCGGGATCGGGCTGGTCCTGGAACGCGATGCCGCCGGACAGCACGCTGACCACCGACTGCGTCTGCACGTGCAGGCCCTGCGCGCCGAGGTCGACGTCGACCCCGCTGGCATGCCAGAAGCGGCTGTGCGTGGTGACGAAGCGGTCGTAGGGCGCGGTGATGAAGATCGTGAAGCGGATGTGGCGGCCGTCCGGCAGCATCGCGTACGCCAGCACCTGCCCCACGGGCACGCGGCGCAGGAAGATCGGCGCGCCGATGTCCAGCGATCCGAGGTCGTCGGAGACCAGCGTGAACTGGCGGCCCGGCACGTCGGCGGTGATCGCGGGCTGCACGTCCAGGCCCTCGAACTCGCGCTTCTCGGCGGTGCTGCGGCCGGCGTCCATGCCGATATAGGCGCCCGACAGCACCGTGCCCAGGCCGCTGACGCCGGCCGCGCCGATGCGCGGGCGCACGACCCAGAAGCGGGTGTCGGCGACCAGCATCGCCTCGATGCCGGAGTTGCCGCGCATCTCCGCGTCGACCTCGACCTGGCGGTGGTCCTTGGTCAGCGTCACGCGGCGCACGATGCCGACGTCGACGTCCTTGTACTTGATGTGCGTCTTGTTCGCCTCGATGCCTTCGGCGTTGTGGAAGTAGATCGTGATCGTCGGGCCGCGGTTGAGGATGGAGCGCGCGCCGAGGGTCACGCCGATGATCACGGCCACCAGCGGCACCAGCCAGACCAGCCACAGCGAGTAGTGCGCGCGGCGCGCGATCGCCGGGCGCGGCAGGTCGGAGGGGGCGGGCGGCGGCGCGGGCGCCGGATCGGGCGTGGCGGGCGCGGGCGGGGCGTCGTCGCGCGGGGTCTCGGGCTCGCTCAAGGCGCTTCTCCGGCGGGGTCGGTGAATTCGGGGGGCATGGGCGCGACCTCGCCTTCGGGCTTGTCGAACAGCAGGCGCGGGTCGAAGCTGAAGGTGGCGAGCATGGTCAGCACGACCACCGCGCCGAAGGCCATCGCGCCGGGGCCGGGCTGCAGCTCGGCCAGGCTCTCGACCTGCACCAGCGCCGCCAGGATGGTGATGGCGAAGATGTCCAGCATCGACCAGCGCCCGATCACCTCCAGCACGCGCCACGCCGCGAGCCGGCGCAGCGCCCAGCGGCGGTCGTGGCGCTGCAGCGAGATCAGCAGCAGCGACAGCAGCAGCAGCTTGGTCATCGGCACCGCGATGCTGGCGACGAACACCAGCACCGCCAGCCCGTACGAGCCGTCCTTCCAGAAGTAGACGATGCCGCTGAAGATGGTGTCGGACTGCCGCCCCCCGATAGCCGAGGTGGTGGTGACGGGCAGCAGGTTGGCCGGCAGGTACAGCGCCGTGCCGGCGAGCAGGAAGGCCCAGCTGCGCGCGACCGAGTCGGGCAGGCGCGGATGGACGACCGCGTCGCAGCGCGGGCAGCGCGCCCGCCGCTGCGCGAGGGCCGCGGCTGGCGGCGCGCAGACCGCGCCGCAGCCGCGGCAACGCCAGAGTCCGGCCGCGAGCGCGGAGCAGGCGGGTGGGGCATCGGTGGCGGGGTCGCAGGCGGGGTGCATCGTTGCGCCGAGTCTAGCCCGACCGCAGAGCAAGAATGGCGCCCGCTATGCAAATCGCCCGCGCGGAGGCGGGCGATCGAACCGGCCGCGGCGGCCTGCCTACTGGCTGCTGAGGGACTTCAGCTCGAAGGTGCTCACGTACAGCGCCTGCTGGCGGTCGTAGAACAGGTTCGAGTTGCGCGACTCGCCGGTGTCCGTGTACGGGAACCAGACGTCCATGCACTTCATCGGCCCGCCGACGAACACGCGGTACAGGATGGCCTGGCTGCCGCGGTAGATGTTGACGTCGGGGTTGGCCTGGAAGTCGGCCGGGGGCATCTTCTTCTTCGGGTTGTAGTTCTTCCAGATCAGCAGCGTGGGCTTGCCGGAGACGGCGCCGCCGTCGCGCGGGACGTCGACGTTGGTCAGGCCGATCAGGTTGCCGTTGACGGTGTCCGACCACGAGGTGTTGTACAGCCCGGGCACGTAGTCGCTCAGCGGCAGGTCCTTCTGCGTGGCGAGCGACTTGATGCCGTTGGCCGTGCGCGGGCGGTCGGCGCTGCAGGTGGGCACGACGGGGCGGCTGGGGTGGGCGGCGTCGGGGGTGCCCACGAAGTCGGGCGAGCTCGTGAGCGTGGACGCGGGCACGCCGCCGAAGTCGACGAAGCCGGTGTTGGCCTTGGGCATCTTCTTGCCCTTGGCCAGCGCCGGCGCGACGGCCGCGACGTCCGGCACCGGCGCGTCGCTGGCGCGGTAGTAGGCCAGCACCTGGCGCCGGGTGGCGAGGAACTTGTGGAAGGCGGCGTCGTCCGTGACGTCGACGATCTCGACGCGGCGGTTGGCGGCGCGGCCGGCGTCGGTGTGGTTGTCGGCGACGGGCAGCGTCTCGCCGGCGCCCTGGTAGTACAGGTTGGCGGCGGGCACGCCCTGGGCCGCGAACACGCGCGCCACGGCGGCGGCGCGGCGCTCGGACAGGTTGGCGTTCTCGGTGGTGCCGCCGGTGTCGTCGGTGTGGCCCACCAGCAGGATGCGCTTGGTCTTGAGCGATTCGACGGCGGCCTTCTGCTCGTCCGTGGCGGCGACGCCCAGCTTGGCGAACTGCTTCGGGTACGAGTACTGGTCGGCCATCTCGCGGAACAGCGCGTCGGCCTCGGGCGTGAGCTTGTCGGCGCCGGAGGCGAACTGCTTGCCGTTGTCCTTGAGCGTGACGGACAGGCCCGCCGTGGTGGTGTCGCTGCCCGACGCGAACGGCGTGGCCGACGCGGGCGCCGGCGCGGTGGCGGCCACCGCGGCGGCGGGCGGCAGGTCGCCCTTGGGCACGATCACGTTGTTGACCGTGATCTCGGTGCCGTGCTCCTTGGCGATGGCGAACATCGCGCAGCGCCGCTGGTCCATGTTGTAGCCGATGGCCGCGCCCACGGCGCCGCCGGCCACGCCGCCCAGCACGCGGGCGTCGGTCGACTTGGTGAACTGCGAGGTGACCACCGCACCCGTGACCGCGCCCAGCACGCCGCCCACGACGGTGGCCGTCTTGGCGCAGGGATCGTCGCTGACCTTGACGCCGGCGATCGACTGCGCGCCGGAGTTGGGATCGGTGGCGCAGCCCTGGATCAGCAGCGCGAGGGGGAGGGCGGCCGCCAGCGGATGGAGGCGGAAGCGGGGCATCGAAGTCATGGCGCGTCTCGGCTATCGGGTGTTGTCTGCGTGGGCCGTCGCTGGGCAACGCGTGACGGCGTGACGGCGCGCGGCCCTTCCGATGCCACGCGGCCTATCCGGTATTCAATCACGCCTGACGGCGGCGTGCACTCGCCAATCCGGGGGATTTCCCCGTGGTTCGTCGGGCGACTCCCCGGGCGCGGCAGGGGGCGTCGGGGACGAGCCGCGCGCCGTCGCACAATGGGGACACCCACCCGACTGAAAGGAAGGCAAGTTCCATGACCTCGCGTCGCCGCTTCATCTCGCTCGTCCCGGTGCTTGGCGCCGCCACCCTCGCGCGCGCCCAGGCGGCTCCGCTGGTGGACCCGAAGGACCCGCAGGCCCAGGCGCTGGGCTATGCCGCCGACGCCGCCAAGGTCGACAAGGCGAAGTACCCGAAGTACGCCGCCGGCCAGAACTGCGCCGGCTGCGCGCTGTACCAGGGCAAGGCGGGCGACAAGTCGGGGCCGTGCCCGCTGTACGCCGGCAAGGCCGTCCTCGCCGGCGCGTGGTGCAGCGCCTGGGTCAAGAAAGCCTGAGTCCGGGCGCGGCGGCGCCTGCCGCCGCCAACGGGAACGGGCCCCGCGGGGCCCGTTCTGCGTCCGTGCGCGCGTCACGCGCGCGTGGACGAGGTCAGTGATCCGTGTGCAGGTAGCTCGCCACCTTGGGCAGCCGCATGCTGACCAGGAACACGATCGCCATCATCGCGGTCACGTACCAGAAGAAGGCCGACTCGATCTTCCAGTCCTTGAGCTGCAGCGCGACGAACTCGGCCGAGCCGCCGAAGATCGCGTTGGAGATCGCGTAGCCGACGCCCACGCCCAGCGCGCGCACCTGCGCCGGGAACATCTCCGCCTTCACGATCGCCGACACCGACGTGTACAGGCTCACGATCGCCAGCGCCACGCAGATCAGCGCGCCGGCGACCACCGGGCTGCCGGCGCTGCCGATGGCCGTCATCAGCGGCACCGTCAGCAGCGTGCCCAGCGCGCCGAACCACATCATCGACGCGCGCCGGCCGATGCGATCCGACAGCGCGCCGAACAGCGGCTGCATGCACATGTAGACGAACAGCGTGACCAGCGAGATGTTGGTGGCCGTCGTCTTGGGCATGTGCGCGGTGGTGATCAGGTACTTCTGCATGTACGTGGTGTACGTGTAGAAGATCAGCGAGCCGCCGGCGGTGTAGCCCAGCACCGTGAGGAAGGCCGCGCGGTGGTCGCGCCAGATCGTGGCGAAGCTGCCGGCCTCGCTGCTCTTGAGGTCCGTCTCGCGCGCCGTTTCGTGCAGCGTGCGGCGCAGCAGCATCGCGACGACGGCGGTGACCGCGCCGATCACGAACGGGATGCGCCAGCCATAGGCCTTCAGCGCGGGTTCGTCGAGGAAGCGCTGCAGCAGGAAGATGACCAGCACCGCGAGCAGCTGGCCGCCGATCAGCGTGACGTACTGGAACGAGGACAGGAAGCCGCGCTGGCCGCGCAGCGCGACCTCGCTCAGGTAGGTGGCCGTGGCGCCGTACTCGCCGCCCACCGACAGGCCCTGCACCATGCGCGCGATCAGCAGCAGCAGCGGGGCCGCCAAGCCGATCTGCTGGTACGTGGGCAGCAGCGCGATCGCCAGCGAGCCGCCGCACATCATCACCACCGAGATCACGAGCGAGGTCTTGCGGCCGCGCCGGTCGGCGATCTTGCCGAACAGCCAGCCGCCGATCGGCCGCATCAGGAAGCCGATCGCGAACACCGCGGCGGCCTGCAGCAGCTGCACCGTCTCGTCCGACTTCGGAAAGAACGACGGCGCGAAATAGATGGACGTGAACGCGTAGACGTAGAAGTCGAACCACTCGACCAGGTTGCCCGACGAGGCCGCCATGATCGCGAACACGCGTCGTCGCTTTTCCTCGAAGGAGTAGTGGGCCGGGGTACCGCTCGCGACTGCATCCATGCGTTGTCTCCTTCTGGGATCAACAGGCATTCTCCAACGTTCGCCGCCGTTTGGCGCGGCGCGCCCGTCAGGGAAATTGCGTACTGCGATGTTCGCCGGAGCACATGCTGATCGTCGCCCGAGCACCGGCCGCGGATTGTCGGATTGCCCGCGGGACGAACACCCTTTGCTGCGCCGCAGCGCGCAGGCGCCCACTCCCGTCACGGGTGCGGGACGCATTCGTGCCCCGCCACGTGATACCTTTGCACCCGACTCAACGCGCCGCGCGCCCGCCCCCGACATGGCCCTCATACGCTGCCTCGTCGTCGACGACGACCCCGAACTGCTGCAATCGGTGTGCGACTACCTGCGTCGCTTCGGCTTCGAGGCCGTCGCCGCGTCCAGCGCCGCGCAGATGCGCGCCTGCCTCGCGCAGGGCGGCA
>DASQCX010000135.1:0-3081 GCA_035634455.1 Burkholderiaceae bacterium | reverse complement strand
CGCTTCGGAGCGGCCGGATGCGCGCTCATTGCGGCCACGCGTCGACGGCCTCGGCCAGGCGCTCGAAGTCCGTCTCGTCGTTGTAGACCTGCGCCGCCAGCCGCACGTGCGGCCGGCCGCGGATGGCCAGCACCTGGGCCTCGATGCGGCGCTCGTGGAACAGCCAGTCCTTGAGCGCGGGCGCGGCCGATGCGCCGAGCGCCGCGATGCGCTCCGGCAGCGCGACGCTGGCCATGCAGCCCACCATCGCCTCGGGCGTCGCGAACGGCTGGCCCCAGCGCGCGGCGAGCTCGTGCGCCATGCGCCAGACGAGGTCGTGGTTCCAGGTCCGCATCGCGTCCACGCCCAGCACGTCGCGCATGAACGCGATGCCGGACGGCGCCGCCAGCATCGCGGACGGATCGCGCGTGCCCGTCCAGTCGAACTCCTGCGCGAGGCCGGCGTCCAGGCCCCACGAGATCACCGTCGGATGCAGCGACGCGCGATGCGCGGGCGCCACCCACAGCAGGCCACAGGCGCGCGGCGCGAACGCCCACTTGTGCAGGTTGGCCACATACCAGTCGGCACCGACCGCCTCGATGTCCAGCGCGATCGCGCCGGGCGCATGCGCGCCGTCGACCAGCACCGGCACGCCGCGCGCGCGGCAGGCGGCCGCCATCGCAGCCACCGGCAGGATCAGCGCGGTCTCGGACGACACGTGGTCGATCACGGCGAGCCGCGTGCGCGGCGTCAGCGCGCGCTCGACGGCCGCGACGCACGCGGCCGTCGCGTCGCCCGACACGGGAAACGGCGTCGCCGCGACGACCACGCGCGCGCCCACGCCGCGCGCGACGAACTCCGCCGCCTTGACCACCGCCCCGTACGCCTGGTCGAGCACGACGATCTCGTCGCCCGGCCGCAGCGCGATCGAGCGCAGCACCGCGTTGACGCCGGTGGTGGCGTTGTCGACGAAGACGAGGTCGTCGCCGCGCGCGCCCAGGAACTCGCCGACGGCGTCGGCCGCCTGGCGCAGCAGCGGACGCGGCGCGCCGGGCGCGTCCGGCGTCAGGCGCATAAGCTCGCGGAACAGGAAGGCCGCCGGCTGCGCCTCGATGCGACGCTGCCAGTCCTGCTGCGCCTGCAGCACCGCGCGCGGCGTCGCGCCCACGGTGCCGTGGTTCAGGTAGGTGATCGCGGGATCCAGCCACCAATGGGCGAGGAAGGAACGGCCGAAGGCGGGCACGGGCGGATGACGACGGTTGACGGAACCGTCATTTTCGCGCGTCCCGGGCCTGCGCCGGGGCGGCGTCAGTGCAGGTCGCTCAGCTGCACCGCCGGCGACGCCCACTCGCGCCCGACGCTGCCCTGCGCGCGCAGGAAACTGGCGCGCGCGCCGGCGGTCATCGCGTCCCACTGCACCTCGCCCTGGCGGTCGCACGGGAACGACAGCGCGCGGCCGGCGTGGAACAGCGACTGGAAGCGCAGTTCGTAGCGGGCGTCGACGGCGGAAAGCGATGCAGCGGTCATGGTGGCCTCGGATGTTGCGAGTGAGGGCTTGGTCGCCCGGGGCGGGCCCCAGGGTGAAACCAGTGTGCGCGCCGCCCCGCTCGCGCGGCATTGGCGAACTTCCATGCGTGGCGTCGTCCGCAGCGGACGCCGCGTGTCAGCGCGCTTCTGACAAACTCGGCGTCCTGTCCAGCCGGAATCCGTCCCGCATCCCCGTGAACGCCCCGCTCATCCGCCTTGCCGTTGTCGACGACGTGCCCCTGCTGTGCCGCCTCGGCGCCGCCACCTTCCGCGAGACCTACCGCGCGATCAGCGACCCGCGCGAGGTCGACGAGTACGCCGACGAGCACTTCACGCCCGACCGGGTGGCCGCGTGGTTCCGCAAGCCCTGCGCGCGCACGCTGCTGGCCTTCGTGGACGGCGCAGCCGCCGGCTACGCGCACCTGCGCCACGCCAGGGTGCCGGCCTGCGTGGCCGACCGCAAGGCGATCGAGCTGTCGCGCCTGTACCTGCTGGGCACGGCGCAGGGCGGCGGACTCGGCAGCGCGCTGATGGAGGCGCTGCTCGCGCAGGCCGCTGAACTCGAAGCGAAGACGATCTGGCTCGGCGCCTACGACCGCAACGTCCGCGCGCTGGCGTTCTACGCCCGCCGCGGCTTCGTGCAGGTGGGCACGCACGAGTTCGAATTCGGCGGGCGCATCTACGCCGACCCGGTGCTGACGCGTCCCGTCGCGGCCGCGCCCTGAGGCGCGACTATGATTCGCGCCTGCCAAGACATTTCCGAAAGACCTCCCCATGACCACCCGCACCGCCCGCCTGGCCGCCGCGCTTGCGCTCGCCGCCGGCCTCGCCGCCGCCGCGCACGCCGACGACGACGCCGCCCTCGCCGCCGCCGCCAAGGAGCCCGGCGCCGCCGTGTCCACCACCGGCGTCGTGTTCAAGTCCCTCAAGGACGGCACCGGCGCGAGCCCCAAGGCCAGCGACACCGTCAAGGTCAACTACCGCGGCACCTTCCCCGACGGCAAGGAGTTCGACGCCTCGCGCGGCAACCCGATCTCGTTCCCGCTGAACCGCGTCATCCCGTGCTGGACCGAAGGCGTGCAGAAGATGAAGGTCGGCGGCAAGGCCAAGCTGACCTGCCCGTCCGCGGTCGCCTACGGCCCGCGCGGCGCCGGCGGCGTCATCCCGCCGAACGCGACGCTCGTGTTCGAAGTGGAACTGCTCGCGATCAACTGATCGCCGTCAGGGGCCCGGCGCCAGGCCGGCGCGGACCCGCAGCGCGGCGAGCATCGTGTCGAAGATGATGCGCTGCGCCTCGGGTACCTGCGCGAGGACCACGTCGCGCCAGTCGTCGCTGGCGCAGTCGCCGCTGTCCACGCAGTGCAACGACACCTGGACGCCGCGGCGGCAGTCGCCCGCCAGCTCGCAGGCGACGATCTCCGTGGCCTTCTCGCGCAACTGGCGGTCGACGCCGGGGTCGCCGGTCGAATTGCCCGCGTCGAGGAAGCCGGCGTCGGCGCGCAGCACCTCGGCCGCGGCGCGGCGATCGCCGCTGCGCAACGCGGCGTCGACGTCCGCGTCGGCGGTCTCGCGCCG
>DASQCX010000134.1:0-2112 GCA_035634455.1 Burkholderiaceae bacterium | reverse complement strand
TCGAGACCGGGCGGCCGAGCACCAGCGATCCGGCGCTGGCGTAAGCCGCGCCTCAGCGATCCGCTTCGGATCGCGCCGTCAGCGTCATCTCGATGGCGAGGCCGCCGCCCGGCACCGCGCGGGCCAGGATGCGGCCGCCGTGCGATTCGATCGCCCGCTTGGCGATCGTCAGCCCGAGGCCGAAGCCGTCCACGCGGGGTTCGCCGACGCGGCGAAAGGGCTCGAACATCTGCTGCAGCGCCTCGTCGGGCACGCCGGGACCGTGGTCGCTGACGACGACCGTCAGGCGATCGCCCGCGACCTGCGCCCGCACGTCGACGACGGTGCCCTCGCGCGTGAACTTGACCGCGTTGCGGATCACGTTCTCGAATGCGCGATACAGGAGCTCGCCCTGGCCCTCCAGCCAGAACTCGCCGCTCGCCGCGGACAGCAGGTCGCGCCGGCTGGCCTGCGCCTCGAAGCGCGCGTCCTCGCAGATCTCGGCCAGCAGCTCGATGACGTCGAAGCGGTCCTGCGCCGCGGCGCCGCCGTCCGTCTCGAGCCGGGCCAGCGTCAGCAGCTCGCCGACGAGCACGTCGAGCCGCACCGATTCGCGCTCGACGCGCGTCTGCATCGCCGCGAGGCGGTCCGGCTGCTGGCGGGCGATCTCGATCGCGGCCTGGATGCGCGCCAGCGGCGAGCGCAGCTCGTGCGAGACGTCGTGCAGCAGGCGCTGCTGCGCCGTCACGAGCAGCTGCATGCGGCGCGCCATGTGGTCGAAGTCGGTGCCGAGCTCGCTCAGCTCGTCGCGCCGCCGGCCCATCAGCGCCGCGACGCGGGTGTCGAGCTCACCCTCGGCCACGCGGTGCAGCGCCCAGCGCAGCGTGCGGATCGGATGCGAGAAGTACCAGGCCAGGGAGGCGCCAAGCAGCGTGCTCGCCAGCAGCGTGCCGACGACCGGCACCACGAACGGCGGCGGCCGCTCCTGCTTGGCGACGAACGCGCGCACCGCCGCGGCGGGCTCGAAGACCGTGACCACCCGGCCGTCGGCCGCCTTCACGCGCCTGACGAGCCCGAGTCCCGTGCGCGCCTGCTGCACGTCGAGCTGCTCGGGCGCGGCGCGCAGCGCCTGCCAGGCCTGCGGCGCCAGCGGCCGCCCGAGCAGGTCGTGGCCGGCCTCGTCGAGCGCCAACGGCAGCACCTCCGCGGGCTCGGGCCACGCGCGCTGCACCTGCCGCAGCGCCGCGACGTCCCCGGTCGCGACGAGCGTGGCGGTCACCTCGACCATGAAGTGCAGCCGCCGCGCGTCGCCGCGGTCGACGGGGAACACGTCGATCCAGCGCACCAGCCAGATGCCCACGGAGACCACGGCCGCCACCGTGACGAGGCCGATCCAGAACGCGGCGAAGAACTTCCAGAACAAACGGCCCATGCCCATCGCCCTCAGTCCTTCGTGAACTGGTAGCCCATCCCGCGCACGGTCTTGATCAGGTCGACGTCCGGCGCATGCGCGGCGAGCTTCTGGCGGATGCTGCTGATGTGCACGTCGACGCTGCGGTCGAAGCGCGCGAGCGGCCGGCCCAGTCCCTGCTCCGACAGCTCGGCCTTGGTGACCAGGCGGCCGGCCTGGCGCATCAGGTGCAGCAGCAGGTTGAACTCCGCGCCGGTGAAGTGCAGCGCCTCGTCCTGCCAGTGCGCCGTGCGCCGTTCGGGCCGCAGCACCAGCGGCCCGATGGCCACCGCCTCGCCGCGCGCCGCGTCGGCCGACACCGGCGCCAGCCGCCGCAGGATCGCGCGCAGCCGCGCCGCCAGCTCGCGCGGCGAGCAGGGCTTGGGCACGTAGTCGTCGGCGCCGAGCTCCAGGCCGAGGATGCGGTCGATGTCGTCGCCGCGGGCGGTGAGCATCAGCACGGGCACGGTGCAGCGCTCCGCGCGCAGCCGGCGCAGGACGTCGATGCCGGTCATCCTGGGCATCATCACGTCCAGCACCACGATGTCGTGCCGGCCGCTCAGCGCCTCGGCGATCGCGGACTCGCCGTCGCCGGCGAGCGTCACGGCGAAGCCGTCCTGGCGCAGGTAGTCGCCGAGCAAGGTGACGAGTTCGACGTCGTCGTCAACCAGCAGCACGTTGGG
>DASQCX010000133.1:0-2794 GCA_035634455.1 Burkholderiaceae bacterium | reverse complement strand
CAGGATCACGCGCGTGGCGTGGATCAGGCGCACCGCGAAGGACGCGATCACCGCGCCGACCGCGGTGCCGAGGCCGACGACCACCAGCAGCAGCGTTGCGTGCGGCGTGTCGAAGGCCAGCGCCACGCCGGCCCAGGCCAGCACCAGATAGCGCAGGTTGCCGGACACGCCCCAGAACAGCGTGGTCGTGGCCAGCGAGATCTGGCCCAGCTTGTCGTCCCACAGGCGCGCGTTGCACTGGCTGAAGTCGCGCACCAGCTCGGCCACGCGGCCGGTGAACGGCTCCAGCACGGCGTCGGTGCGCGGGATGCGCAGGTTGAACGCCGCCGCGATCGCGTACAGCAGCACCATGAAGGCCACGGTCGCCTGCGCCGGCGTCTGCACGCCGAAGTCGACGAAGGGCACGTGCACCGACAGCAGGTAGGGCGACAGCCGCGGCCCGATCAGCTGGCCGCCGAGTCCGACGCCCAGGATGATGGACAGGATGGTCAGCCCCTCGATCCAGCCGTTGGCCTTGACCAGCTGCGAGGTCGGCAGCAGCTCGGTGAGGATGCCGTACTTGGCGGGCGAATACGCCGCGGCGCCGAGCCCGACGAACGCGTACGCGATCAGCGGGTGGCTGCCGTAAAGCATCATCAGGCACGCGACCACCTTGAGCGCATTGCCGTAGAACATCACCCGGCCCTTGGGCACCGCGTCGGAGAACGCGCCGAGAAAGGGCGCCAGGACGACGTAGAACAGCGCGAACATGGGTACGAGCGCCGTCCGCTGCCAGGCCGGCGCGCCGGCGCCTTTCAACATCTCGACGGCGGCAACGAACAATGCGTTGTCCGCCAGCGAGCTGAAGAACTGCGCCGACATGATGGTGTAGAAACCTCTTTTCATTCGTACGGCATCGTCGGCGTCGAGGCCACCCTGAGGACCCGCGCCTGGGAATCTCTCCAAAGGGCGAGCGGCTTTATAGCACGCGGCAACCTGTCACCTTCGTGACGAACGCACGTTCCGCGGCACGCGAAGGCCGGCCGCCTGAAGTCACCAGGATCCCCTACGCCGGCCGCGGACCGCCCGCCGTCGCCGCCGTGGCGGCTGGCAGAATCGGCGCATGCCGCGTCCCATCGAAGCCCTGATCCACACCGAAGCGCTCGCTCACAACATCGGGCGCGCCCGCGAATCGGCCCCCGACGCGCGCGTCTGGGCGGTCGTCAAGGCCAACGCCTACGGCCACGGCATCGAGCGCGCCTTCGAGGGCCTGCGCAGCGCCGACGGCTTCGCGCTGCTCGACTTCGACGAGGCCCGGCGCATCCGCGACCTCGGCTGGCGCGGCCCGATCCTGATGCTGGAAGGCTGCTTCGAGCAGCGCGACCTGGAGCTGTGCTCGCGCCTGGGCCTGTGGCACGCGGTGCATTGCGAGCAGCAGATCGACTGGCTGGCCGAGCACAAGACCCACGCGCCGCACAGGGTCTTCCTGAAATTGAACAGCGGCATGAACCGCCTCGGCTTCACGCCCACCGCGTTCCGCGGCGCCCGCGCGCGGCTGGAGCTGCTGCCGCAGGTCGACGAGATCTCGCTGATGACGCACTTCTCGGACGCCGACGGCGACCGAGGCGTCGCCCGGCAGCTGGCCGTGTTCGAGGCCGCCACCGCCGACATGGCCGGCGAGCGCACGCTCGCCAACAGCGCCGCCACGCTGCGCCACGGCGCCGACGCGCTGGCCCGGCCGCCGCGCGTGGCCGGCGACTGGGTGCGCGCCGGCATCATGAGCTACGGCAGCGCGCCGGACTATCCCGAGCGCAGCATCGCCGACTGGAAGCTGCGCCCCGCGATGACGCTGCGCAGCAAGATCATCGGCCTGCAGCAGCTGCAACCCGGCGACAGCGTCGGCTACGGCAGCGCCTTCACCGCCGACGCCCCGCTGCGCATCGGCGTCGTCGCCTGCGGCTACGCCGACGGGTATCCGCGCCACGCGCCCACCGGCACGCCGGTGCTGGTGGACGGCGTGCGCACGCGCATCGTCGGCCGCGTGTCGATGGACATGATCACCGTCGACCTGGGCCCGGTGCCGAACGCCGGCTTCGGCTCGGAGGTGACGCTGTGGGGCCACGGGCCGCACGGCAGCCTGCTGCCCATCGACGAGGTCGCGAAGCCGGCCGGCACGATCGGCTACGAGCTGATGTGCGCGCTGGCGCTGCGCGTGCCAGTGAACGTCGTCGCCTGACGCGGGCTCAGCCGCGCACGTCCGCCACCGGGTTTGCGCCGTAGTCGTCGCGCTCCAGCAGCGCGATCAGCTTGGCAGCAGCCGTGGCCGGGCTGTCGAGGGCACCGCTGCGGTGGAACTCGTCGAAGCGCGCGCGCTCCGGGAAGCGCTGCGGGTCGGCGCCACGCAGCTGCTTCTGCATGTCGGTGTCGATGATGCCCGGCGCCACCGACGCCACGCGCGCACCGCCGGTCCGCGCCTCCTCCTCCAGCGCCAGGGCGCGGGCGAAGTGGTCGAGCCCGGCCTTCTGCGCGCAGTAGGCGGCGCTGCCGGCCATCGCGCGGCGGCCGAGTCCGGACGACACGAACAGCACGCGGCGGTCGGCGCCGGCCCAATCCGCCGTCGCGCGCAGGAAGGACGCGGTCAGCGCGACCGGCGCCTCCAGGCCGATGCGCAGGCTTTGCGCGAGGCCGGCCGGGTCGCTGCCGGCGATGTCGCCCGGCTCGCTGAGCATCGCCGCGTTGTGGATCAGGCGCACCTGGCGCGGCGGCTGGCGGCCGGCGCGCGCCGAGAACTCGGCCAGCCAGGCGGCCAGGCGCG
>DASQCX010000132.1:0-3279 GCA_035634455.1 Burkholderiaceae bacterium | reverse complement strand
TGCAAAGAAAGGCTCTCTCGCGACTAGTGGACAAGGCAGGTAAGAGCAAGGGTTCCGACTCCCTGCCCTCCTCCTTTTTGACAAGAGACCCTAAGGACCGGTCGGGAAAGCTAAATGCCCGAATTTCCACGCAGCGCGTTGGAGGCCTTGCGCGAGCCGCTGGAGACCGGTCACATCACGATCTCGCGCGCCGCATACCAGGCACGGTATCCGGCCCGCTTCCAGCTGGTGGCCGCGATGAACCCCTGTCCATGCGGCTGGCTGGGCGCGTTCGCGGCCAGCGGGCGCCAGTGCGCGTGTCACGGCGAGGCGGTGCGGCGCTACCAGGCGCGGCTGTCGGGGCCGCTGCTCGATCGCATCGACATGCAGGTCGAGGTGCCTGCGTTGCGGCCGGCCGAGTTGCTGCCGGCGGCGTCGGTCGGCGCACCCGCGCCCGAGGCTTCCGCCCCCGTCGCGGCCCGCGTGTGCGCCGCGCGCGAGCGCCAGCTGGCGCGCCAGGGCGTGCCCAACGCGTTGCTGTCCACCGGCCAGGTGGAAACCGGCCTGCGGCTGGCCGAGCCTGCGCGGGCCTTGCTCGAGCAGGTGGCCGGGCGCCTGGGCTGGTCGGCGCGCAGCCTGCATCGCGTGGCCAAGGTGGCGCGCACGGTGGCCGATCTCGCGGGCGCGGACGACATCGCTGCCGCGCACATGGCCGAAGCCGTCCAGTACCGGCGCGGCCTGCCCGGCGGCTGATCGGAGGGTCGGATGACGCTCACGGTCGCGTCGTCCGAGCCGTGCTCGTCGATACGCCATGCCGTACTCGGCCGCACGGCCTTCGCATCAGGCTCGCCATTTGCCGAATCGCTCCGACGTCGTGGCGGAGCAGAACCCGTGAAGATCGCATACCTGATGAACACCTATCCGCTGATCAGCACCACCTTCATCCGCCGCGAGATCGAAGCGCTGGAGGCCGACGGGGTCGAGGTCGAGCGCTTCGCCGGGCGGCGCTGGAACGGGGTGCTGGTCGACCCGCAGGACATCGCCGAGCAGCAGCGCACGCACTACCTGCTCGCGGGCAACGTGCCGTGCCTGATCGCGGCCTTCTTCGTCGAGCTGCTGTTCAATCCCGCCGGCCTGGCGCAGGCCGCCGGCGTCGCCTTCCGGCTGTGGCGCAACGCGCGTGGCGGCTTCGTCCGACACGTCGCGTACCTGCTGCAAGCCATCCATTTCAAGCAGCAGGTGATCCGCCAGGGCGTGGAGCACGTGCATACGCATTTCGCGACCAACGCCACCGCGATCGCGTTGCTGAGCCGCGCGCTGGGCGGGCCGAGCTACAGCTTCACGGCGCACGGACCCGAAGAGTTCGAAAACACCGACCGCCTGAGCTTCGACCTCAAGATGCGGCAGGCGAAGTTCATCGTGGCGATCTCGGAGTTCGGCCGCGTGCAGCTGATCCGTGCCAGCCATTGGAGCCACTGGTCCAGGATCGCGATCGTGCATTGCGGCCTGGCCATGCCCGACTTCGCGCCGTCGCCGAACCCGGCCAACCAGGTGCTGGTCAACATCGCCCGCTTCAATTCGCAGAAGGGCCTGCTGCTGATCCCGGCCGCGGTGGCCGCCGTCAAGGACGAGTTCCCCGGCCTGAAGGTGGTGCTGATCGGCGACGGCGAGGAGCGGCCGAGGCTGGAGGCGGAGATCGCGCGCCACCGCGTGGCCGGGCAGATCGAGCTGCGGGGCTGGCAGTCCAATGCCGAGGTGCGGCGCACGCTGGCCGGGTCGCGTGCGCTGCTGCTGCCCAGCTTCGCCGAAGGGCTGCCGGTGGTCGTCATGGAGGCCTTCGCGCTCGGCCGGCCGGTGATCTCGACCTTCATCGCCGGCATTCCCGAGCTGGTGGACGCCAGCTGCGGCTGGCTGGCGCCGGCGGGCGACGTCGAGGCACTGGCCGCGGCCATGCGCGATGCGCTGTCGGCCGATCCCAGGGGGCTGGCCCGCATGGGCGACGAGGCGCGCCGCCGCGCGATGGCGCGGCACGACATCGCGGCCTCTGCCCGGCAGCTGAAGGCGCTGTTCGCGCAGGCGGCGGCTCCGGCTGTTCCTGTCGAGGTACTGGAGGCGAGCGGCGCTTAAAATGGGTCGCATGACCCAAAAGAAAGTAGCCCTCATCACCGGCGTCACGGGCCAGGACGGCGCCTATCTGGCCGAATTCCTGCTCAAGAAGGGCTACGTGGTCCACGGCATCAAGCGCCGGGCGTCGTCGTTCAACACGGACCGCATCGACCACCTGTACCAGGATCCGCACGTCGACAACCGGAATTTCGTCCTGCACTACGGCGATCTGACCGATTCGACCAACCTCGTGCACATCGTGCAGAAAGTTCAGCCCGACGAGATCTACAACCTCGCCGCGCAGAGCCACGTGGCGGTCAGCTTCGAGGAGCCCGAGTACACGGCCAATGCCGACGGCATCGGCGCGCTGCGCCTGCTGGAGGCGATCCGCATCCTGGGCCTCGAGAAGAAGACGCGCTTCTATCAGGCCTCCACCTCCGAGCTCTACGGCCTGGTGCAGGAGATCCCGCAGAAGGAGACGACGCCGTTCTATCCGCGCAGCCCGTACGCGGTGGCCAAGCTCTACGCCTACTGGATCACGGTGAACTACCGCGAGGCCTACGGCATCTACGCCTGCAACGGCGTGCTGTTCAACCACGAGAGCCCGCTGCGCGGCGAGACCTTCGTCACGCGCAAAATCACGCGCGCGATGGCGCGCATCGCGCTTGGCCTGCAGGACACGCTGTACCTGGGCAACATGAGCGCGCTGCGCGACTGGGGCCATGCGCGCGACTACGTGCAGATGCAGTGGCTGATGCTGCAGCAGCAGCAGGCCGAGGACTTCGTCATCGCCACCGGCGTGCAGTACAGCGTGCGCGACTTCGTGCGCATGTCGGCCGAGCGCCTGGGGGTGACGATGCGCTTCGAGGGCACGGCTGAGGGCGAGGTGGGCATCGTCGACAGCGTCAGCGGCGACAAGGCCAAGTGCAAGCCGGGGCAGGTCATCGTGCGCGTCGATCCGCGCTACTACCGCCCGACCGAGGTCGAGACGCTCCTGGGCGACCCGACCAAGGCCAAGCAGAAGCTGGGCTGGACGCCGACGACGACGCTGCCCGAACTGGTGGCCGAGATGATCGACGCCGACTACGACACGGCGCGCCGCGACGCGCTGGTGAGCTCGCACGGTTTCCGCACCTTCAACCACCATGAGTGACGCGATGAAGGCGCCGGCGCGCGACGCGGCGATCCTGGTCG
>DASQCX010000131.1:0-3506 GCA_035634455.1 Burkholderiaceae bacterium | reverse complement strand
CCAGCGGCGGCGGGCACTGGGACAGCACCGGACGCGACGGCGGCGCTACGCTCGCGGCCGACGCCCCGGCGGCCGGCAGGGCTTGCGCGACCGCGGCGCCACCGTCGCCGGCGGCGGGCTTGGCAGGGTGCTGGCGTTGATGCTTGGGGTGCGCGCGCATGGACTTCTCCCGATCCGGCCGCGCCCGCGCGTGCGGGGCGACGCTGGATGTTAAAGGGGGCCAGTCGCGCCGCTTGCGGGAGCGACCCGAGGTTGCGGGCGCGCGAGGGCGCGAATCGCGCGGAACGGTGAACGCGAGGGCGGCGCGGCCGAGGTTTCCTCGCCCGCGGGCGCGCTCCCGCTCGACGGACGCCGATTCCTCCGCGGCGCTCAGGCCTGCGGCGACGCCGGCGCGTGGCGCGGCCGCGGCGTCACCGGCTTCATCGAGGCGAGCAGTTCCAGCACGAGCATCGCGGTGTCGTCGGGATGCTCCATCGGATAGAGGTGCGAGCCCTCGATCCAGCGCCAGCGGTCGCCGGCCAGCTTGCGCGAGCCGGCGAAGCCGCCCTGGCGCATCTCGGCGGAGCGCGTGCCGGCGATGAAGCCGACCGCGCAGCGCGGCGGATGCTTGCGCAGCAGCGCCGGCACGTGGTGCGGCAGCGTGTTGTAGATGCGGGTCTCGATCTCGCGCCGCACGGCCAGCACCACCTTGTCGTCCGCGTCCTCGAAGCCGGCCTGGACGTAGGCCTGCAGCATGCGCGGATCCCAGCGGGCGAACGCCGACTTGGCGGCGAAATGCGCGTGCACCGCCTCGCGCGACGGCCACTCGTGGCGCCGCCTGCGCGAGATCGCGCCCGGCCCCACGCGCTCGATCAGCCCCGCGCGCTTGGCCATGTGCACGCTGTGCGCGCGCCAGCCGGTGACGATGGGCGAGTCCAGCATCACGAGGCCGCCCACCAGGTCGGGCCGCCTGCAGGCCGCCATCAGGCTGACGAGGCCGCCCAGCGAGTGGCCTACCAGCATCGCACCGGCGAGCTCGTTGGCGACGATGAAGTCGGTGAGCTGGTCGCGCAGCCGCGGCCAGTTGCTGGTGACCGGGTAACGCGGGTCATGGCTGAAGCGCGCCGGCGCCTCGACGCGCCAGCCCGCGCGGCGCCAGACGTCGAACAGGGGTTCGTAGGTGCCCGCGGGAAAGCCGTTCGCATGGGCGAAGACGATTGTCTTCATTCTTGGCCGTTCAGATGATCTTCTCGTTCTCGTTGTGGATCTTGCGCAGCGCTTCGTAGCGCGGCGCCTCCACGATCAGCGGCGTGTCGGTCTGCGCGCCGGCGCCCCATTGCGGGTCGTCCATGCCCTCGAACACCTCGCGCAGGCGGCGGCCCCAGGAGTCGCGCACCATGCGGAAGTACGGGTTCTGCTCGTCGATGCAGGCGATCTGGTCGGTCTGCAGCTT
This sequence comes from Burkholderiaceae bacterium, assembly GCA_035634455.1. Lineage (GTDB taxonomy): Bacteria > Pseudomonadota > Gammaproteobacteria > Burkholderiales > Burkholderiaceae_C > Scleromatobacter. The sequence goes on along the minus strand of DASQCX010000131.1, from coordinate 2,074 downwards.
GCCGGCCTCGTAGACCACCAGGTCCAGCGGCAGCCCCACCGAGAGGTTGGACTTGAGCGTCGAGTCCATCGACACCAGCGCGCACTTGGCGGCCTCCTCGAGCGGCGTCGCCGGCGTGAGCACGCGGTCGAGGATGGGCTTGCCGTACTTGGACTCGCCGATCTGGAAGAAGCAGGTCTCGCGCGTCGCCTCGATGAAGTTGCCCGCCGAATAGACGAGGAACAGCCGCATCGCCTCGCCGCCGATCTGGCCGCCGAGGATGAAGCTGGCGACGAAGTCCATGCCGTTGTTCTTCAGCGCCTGGCCGTCGTTCTCGTAGACGCGCCGCACCGCCGCGCCCAGCACGCGGGCGGCGTCGAACATGCTCGTCGCGTTCCAGATGGTGATGGGCTCGCCGTCGCCGTTGGGCACGGACTCGACCTGCAGGATCTCGCGCACCGACTGCGAGATCGACAGGTTGCCGGCCGACAGCAGCACCATGAAGCGGTCGCCCGGCTTCTCGTAGACGATCATCTTGCGGAAGATGCTGATCTGGTCGAGCCCCGCGTTGGTGCGCGAGTCCGACAGGAAGACGAGCCCGGCGTTGAGCCGGATACCGACGCAATAGGTCATTGAGGGTCTCTTGTTGTGCGGGGCAGGGGCGATTGTCGCGCCTGCGGCCCGCGTTCGCCTGATGAGCGCGCCTAATCCCGGGGACGGCCGAGCCTCAGTCCTTGGTCAACAGGGCCTTGAGCCGGTACAGCGCCTCCAGCGCCTCGCGCGGGGCGAGCCGGTCGGGGTCGAGGGCCATCAGCGCGGCTTCCGCGCGCGACGGCCCGGCCGCGGCCGCCGCGGCGTCGGCGGCCGCGGGCGCGGCGAACAGGTCGACCTGGGCCTGGCCGCTGTTCTGCTGCGCCTCGAGCGCCTCCAGCGTCGCGCGCGCCTGGCGCACCAGGCCGGCGGGCATGCCGGCCAGCTTGGCCACCTGGACGCCGTAGCTGCGGCTGGCGGGGCCGGCCTCGATCGCGTGCAGGAACACGATCTGGTCGCCGCTCTCGGCGGCCGACACGTGCATGTTGAGCGCACCGGCATGCTTCGTGGGGAAGTCGGTCAGCTCGAAGTAGTGGGTGGCGAACAGCGTGAACGAGCGGTTCTTCTCGTGCAGGTGCGAGGCGATCGCGCCGGCCAGCGCCAGGCCGTCGAAGGTGGACGTGCCGCGGCCGATCTCGTCCATCAGCACCAGCGAGCGGTCGGTGGCCGAATGGATGATGGCGGCGGCCTCGGTCATCTCGACCATGAAGGTGGACTGCGCGTTGGCCAGGTCGTCGGCCGCGCCGATGCGGGTGTGGATGGCGTCGATCGGCCCGAGCCGGCAGCGCGCGGCCGGCACGTACGAGCCCATGGCGGCCAGCAGCGTGATCAGCGCCACCTGGCGCATGAAGGTGCTCTTGCCGCCCATGTTGGGGCCGGTGACGACGAGCATGCGGGTGCGGGCGTCGAGCCGGCAGTCGTTGGCGATGAAATTGCCGCCGCCGGTCTCGGCCAGCCGCGCCTCGACCACCGGGTGGCGGCCGCGCTCGATGTCCAGGCACGGGTGGTTGACGAACTCGGGGCGGCACCAGCCCAGCGTGGTCGAGCGCTCGGTCAGCGCGCCCAGCGCGTCGAGGCAGGCCAGCGCGCGCGCCAGTTCGCCGAGCACGCCCAGCGTCGCCTGGAGCTCGTCGAGCAGCGTCTCCCACAGCAGCTTCTCGCGCGACAGCGAGCGCTCCTGCGCCGACAGCGCCTTGTCCTCGAACGCGCGCAGCTCGGGCGTGATGTAGCGCTCGGCGTTCTTGAGCGTCTGGCGGCGCAGGTAGTCGGGCGGCACCTTGTCCAGGCCGGACGTCGTCACCTCGATGTAGAAACCGTGCACCTTGTTGTACTGCACGCGCAGGTTGGCGATGCCGGTGCGCTCGCGTTCGCGGGCCTCGAGCGCGACGAGGAAGTCGTCGCAGTTGGTGGCGATCGCGCGCAGCTCGTCGAGCTCGGCGTCGAAGCCCGACGCGATCACGCCGCCGTCGCGCAGCAGCACCGCGGGCTCGGCGGCGACGGCCGC